>NZ_JBMKKT010000094.1:0-295902 GCF_049239625.1 Tenacibaculum sp. MEBiC06402 | reverse complement strand
ATGGGAGGAACATTAGGAGGAAGCATAGACGCAGGATTCACTGAGTCTACAATGGAAGTGGATTATGTAAGAGTTTATCAATAAATGTGTAAATAGTTTGAGTTAATTTAAAGAGGTTAATTTTGATTCCAGTTAACCTCTTTTTAAAACTAGTGTATGAGAAAAATTCTAATCCTCAATTTAGTGATTATATCTTTTTTAAGTTGTAATCAACAGACTACTACAAAAACTTCAAGCAACGATGTTATTGATCAAAAAGTAGATTCGCTTTTACAATTAATGACATTAGAAGAAAAAATCGGCCAAATGAACCAGTATAATGGTTTTTGGGATGTAACCGGACCAGTACCAAGTGCAGGTGATGCTGCTAAAAAGTATGATCACCTAAAAAAAGGTTGGGTAGGTTCAATGTTGAATGTAAGAGGCGTTGAAAACGTTCGAAAAGTTCAAAAAATAGCTGTTGAGGAAAGTCGCTTAGGAATTCCTTTGATTATTGGTTTTGACGTAATACACGGTTATGAAACTCAGAGCCCGATTCCATTAGCAGAATCTGCAAGTTGGGATTTAGAGGCTATTAAAAAATCAGCACAAATGGCAGCGAAAGAAGCTGCTGCTGCTGGAATAAATTGGACGTTTGCGCCAATGGTTGATATTTCAAGAGATGCCAGATGGGGACGAGTAATGGAAGGAGCAGGAGAAGATCCTTATTTGGGAAGTAAAATTGGTGTGGCAAGAGTAGAAGGTTTTCAGGGTGAAGACTTATCAAATCCTTACACAATAGCTGCTTGTGCAAAGCATTTTGCAGCATATGGTTTCGCCGAATCTGGTAAAGATTACAATACTGCAGATGTTGGTTTATCAACATTATACAACACTATTTTACCACCATTTAAATCAGCACATGAAGCGGGAGTGAAAACATTTATGAATTCATTCAATGAGTTAAATGGGATTCCCGCAACAGGTGATGAATTTTTGCAGAGAGTTATCCTAAAAGGAGAGTGGAATTATGAAGGTTTTGTCGTTTCGGATTGGGGTTCAATCATGGAAATGATAGCTCATGGTTATGCGAAAGATAAGAAACATGCAGCTGAGTTAGCTGCTAACGCCGGTTCTGATATGGATATGGAATCGTATGCATACGTCAATGAATTAGCAACTTTAGTTAAAGAAGGTAAAGTTTCTGAAGATCATATCACAGATGCAGCTAGAAGAATTTTACGTGTGAAATTCGAACTAGGACTTTTTGAAGATCCATATAAGTATTGTGATGAGAGTCGAGAAAAGGAAGTAATAGGAAGCAGAGAAATGCATGATGCAGCTCTTGATATGGCAAAAAAATCAATTGTACTTCTTAAAAATGAAAATAATCTTTTACCTCTTAAAAAGAATGGACAAAAAATAGCATTAATTGGGACATTAGCTTCTGATAAAAATAGTCCTTTAGGAAATTGGAGATTGGCAGCTAAAGATGATTCTGCTGTTTCTGTATTAGAAGGAATGAAAGCTTATGCAGATAACGAATTAACTTATGCCGAAGGAGCTAAATTGTATTTGGGCAAAACTAATTTTCCAAGTGAACTAGTGTTAAACACTACGGATAAATCTAAATTTAATGAAGCTATAGCTATTGCTAAAAAAGCAGATGTAGTTGTAATGGTTTTAGGTGAAGTTGGTTATCAAAGTGGTGAGGCAAGAAGTAGGGCTGAATTAGATTTACCAGGTGTTCAACAAGAATTGTTAGAGGCGATTTATAAAGTCAATAAAAATATTGTTCTAGTCTTAAATAACGGAAGACCTTTAGCAATCACTTGGGCCAACGAAAATATTCCAGCAATAGTTGAAGCTTGGCAATTAGGTTCTCAAGCAGGAAATGCGATTGCTCAAGTTTTGTATGGAGATTATAATCCTAGTGGAAAATTACCAATGACATTTCCTAGATCAGTTGGTCAGGTTCCTATTTATTATAATTATAAAAACACGGGACGACCAGGTCCTAAAAAGGAAGTTTTTTGGTCTCATTATCAAGATGAAAGTAATAGTCCATTGTATCCATTTGGTTATGGATTAAGTTATACAACTTTTGAGTATAAAAATTTAAAAGCTTCAATCGATACTGGTAGTATAAACGTTTCTGTAGATATTACTAATACAGGGAAAATTAAAGGAAAAGAAGTTGCTCAACTTTATATAAGAGATTTAATAGCAAGTGTTACTAGACCTGTAAAAGAGTTAAAAGGATTCGAAATGATCGAGTTAAGTCCTGGAGAAACTAAAACGGTCTCGTTTAAACTTACCAAAGATGAGTTAGGGTTTTATAACAATCAGAGAGAGTTCGTAGTTGAACCTGGCGAATTTAAAATCTTTGTTGGAGGTTCTTCGTTAAGTAATTTGGAAACAACAATTGATTATAAATGAAATTAATTAAACTTTCTTTTGCGCTTAGCTTAATGATGCTTTTTTCTTGTGAAAAACAAGTAGATCAAAAAGTTATCTTTACTCAAGATTTTGATAAAAACAGCTTAGATGCTAATTTTTGGAATTACGATTTAGGTAATGGTTGTCCAAATTTATGTGGTTGGGGTAATAATGAGCTTCAATTGTATTCAAAGGAAAATGTTTCAATAGAAGATGGAAAATTGGTTATCAAGGCAACCAAGCAAGATTCGCTGTATTATTCTGGAAAGATTCACACAAAAGATAAATTTGAATTTAAATATGGAACTGTTGAAGTAAGAGCAAAACTACCAAAAGGACATGGCTTATGGCCAGCTATTTGGATGCTAGGACATGATATCAGTGAAAATGCATGGCCAGGTTGTGGTGAAATTGATATTATGGAGCATGTAGGTAAAGAACCTAATAAGATTTTTGCTTCATTGCACAATGCGTCTAGTTTTGGGAATACTATAAATTCCAAAAAAGTTGAAATCAAAAATGTTCAAGATGATTTTCACATCTATAAAATGGAATGGACAGAAGATTACATTCGTTTTTTTATAGACAACGAGGAAATTTACACATATTCACCTGAAAAGAAAGACAATAAGAATTGGCCTTATGACAAGCCTTTTTATTTGATACTAAATTTAGCCATTGGAGGAAATTTTGGTGGACCTGAGGTTGATAATAGTATTTTTCCACAAGAGTTTCTTATCGATTACATCAAAGTGTATTCGGCAGAATAATAAAGTTTATTTAAAATTTTGTATATTGTACTGAAATACAGGTAAGTATATAGTGTGTTGGTTTAATAGGGAGATTAATTTAAACGAACCAACATTGTTTTACACTTATGATTTATTTAGTGATTTAAGGGGGATTTACACTGAATGGATATGTTTACTTACAAATAAGCACAAGTTGAAAATTTGTTTTCAATTTGTGCTTTCTTTTTATGTGGTGTTTTTTTTATTTGAGGATTTTATATCCAGAAACATGAGAAGAAATTGCTTTCCAAATATTATTTCTTTTTACAAGAATATTACTTGATTGATAAATTGCTTTTATGCCATCGTTGGTGATATGACCAGTACCAGATATAATTGCAAAATTGTTCTCGAATATTTCCAATCTTTTTATTTCATAAACAAACGAATCATGTTGTATTCTGTTCTGCTTTATCCATTCGATTTCATCATTTTTAGAGGTCCAATTGCCATTATTATCTATTAATTTAAAATCTTCATCTAAAATTCTGTCGAGCAACATAGTATCTTGATCAGCATAAGCTTTTGGCCATTCAACTTCCTTAAGATATTTAAGTGTTTTTAAATCATCGCTTATATGTTGACTTTTTGTTGCTTTGGTGCAACTAATCGATAAAATTAGTATAATTGATAAATAGGATAATGAATTTTTCACAGTATTAGTTTTATGAGTTAAACTATTCTTTTTTTAATAAAAACTGAATTTTAATTTTACCATACCATTCTGGTTTTTTTCCATCAGGATAGGTTTCATCAAACATTGTAAGTGAAATATTTTCGGAGTTCCTAATTTCAAGTTTATAATATTGATGACCATTTTCAAATCCAGGTACCTTAGCAATATCAGGAATGGCATGCACGATATTTTTCTTCAGAGAATAAGAACCACTATTGAAAACGATACTTTGAAATGCTTTTTTTATTTCTAAATCTGTTGGTTTTGATAAATCTTTGAAAGGAGTTCTAGAGTTCATCATAGGATTATACATCACAGCATAGTTTTTTTCATTAAAAATAAATCGCCCATATTTTACCTGATCAACGACATATGTTGTATCAGGATAATGGTATTTAATTTTATGAACTTTCCAAGAGCCTTTAAGTTGTTTTTGAATTTGATTATGCTTATCAAACAACTTTACAAGTTCGGTGTTCTTATAAGTAGTTGCCAAATCATAAGCCGAATACTTACTTCCCTCTAGGGCTTTTTCTTTGTAATCTGCTCCATTTTCTATCAGCATTTTTACAAAATCCTCATTGTTTTTGGTTAAGGCCCAGTGTAAAGCAGCTGCATTATTGATAATCTCTTTATGATTAACCTTAGCTCCGTTTTGAATTAATAATTCACCAATTTTTGTACGGTTTGCATAAGCAGCAGCTATTAGTGGTGTTAATTGATATTTTGTATCAGTGATATTAGGATTAGCTCCGGCATCTAAAAGTAACTTAACCATTTCAATATTACCAAAGCGAGCTGCCCAAGCTAAAGGAGTTTGTCCAACCCTGTTGAGAATGTTTACATTTGCTCCTTTGTTTAAAAGAATTTGGGTCAGTTCATACTGATTTTCTTGGATAGCTCGTTGTAAAATCGGAACACCTAAGATATCTTTAAGATTTGGCGAAACTCCATTTTCAAGTAATTTTTTAATCTTTCTAAGATCTCTTTTTTCAAAAGCATCTATCATCTTTAGTTGTTTCTGATTTAAAGATTCTGTGTTGATGTAATTTCGAAATACATTTGCTACACTATCATGATGCCATAATCTGTAAGCAACATCGATTGCATTGCCATGTTTGCTTTTTAAATTAATGTCTGCACCTTTACTTATCAAATAATCCATTATTGATACGTTACCATAGTAAGTAGCCCAATTTAAAGCATGGTCATTGTTAATATCAACTGCATTTATTTTAGCATTTTTTTTTATTAAAAGTTCGCAAAGAAGAACACTTCCCGTTGAAGTAGCGTACATTAGAGGAGTTCCTTGAAGACCATTTTTTTCCTTTAAATTAACATTTGAGCCTTTGTCAATTAAGGTTTTTACAGCTAAAACATTTTTCTGTAAGATTGCATTAATTAATGGAGTTCTTCCTTTTTCATCAAAGGTATTGTGAGCTTCTTGAGCCTTACCAATTTTGTGTAAAAAAAGAAGTAATACTATTAGTTTTAAGTGTTTTGTGATTTTCATTCTTATTTTATTTCAATTCCTGTTAAATGAATATTATTTGAAAATTTATCTATTGTTTTTATGACAATTCCATTTTTCCAAACAATACCATTATATTTTGTTCCATTCCAAATTCTTCCGATAACATAAACGTCATTATTAAAAACTTTTACAGCAGTCGCAGAAGCTTTGAAACTACCATCAGTTAAATAAGTAGGAAATCCATTTACCCATAATGTAGCAACTTGTTCTAATTGAGAGTTATCTACTGAGTATCCCGCACAATAAACCTCCCCATTATTAATAGTTACATCAGTAATTCCAGCATTAAAATGTCCCGTAGTGAAGTAAGTTGGTGTTCCGTTTTGCCATACTACAGCTTTCGTTTTACCACTACTCGAATTATATTCAAATCCCCCAACATAAATATTGTTATTTTCTTCATGAATTGAATAAGCCCCAGAATAAACAGAACTTAATCTTTGAGGAATGTTATTTTTCCATACTGTCGCTATACTCACAAGGTTATCGTTCGATTCTGTTCCTACAGTATATATATCATTTGAATTTGTTACAAATAAATCATACGCCCAAGCTTGATGATTTCCATCAGTAATATTTATTTTTTCGTTGTTCTTCCAATAAGTAGCAATGCTGTATGAAGCTCCTTCAATTTGCCCAGAGATATAAACATCATTATCTTTCAAAAAGATACTTGTAGATGAAGCATAGGTGCCAAAATTACTTATGTTTTGCTCTTCGTCATTTATCCATAGTTTAGCTGTAGATTTATCATATCCATCACTTGCAGTACCAACAACATATGATTTTCCACTTTTAACTGTAACACCTGACGTATTGCCATTACCTAGTTCTATAAGATCGCTGTTCAGCCATAATTTAGATTTGTTAGTATTAGATTCGTAACCACTAACAAATAAGGTAGTATTTACAATAATATTGCATGATGAAGAGACATCATTAACTCTTGCGGTAATAGTACAATTACCACTGTTTTTAGCTATAATGTTTCCATTTTCATCTACAGTTGCAATTTCTTCATTATTAGAAGTCCAATTAACTTCTGAATTTCCAATATCAGTAGTAATACTAATTTGTTCAGTATTTGTTACATTCATTATTATTTCTACTTTATCCAATGCTATTTCAGATAAAGGAGGTATTGAGTCATTATTTTTGGTACATGAGGTACTTAAAAAAAGGATGCTTGAAAATATTAATAGTTTAATTCTCATAAATTACTGATTAATGATTTTTTGTACATGTGTACAAATATCAATTTGATAGATTGTTGGATACTATTTTTTAAGGGTAATTATGTAAACAACAATGATTGTTTACACTTTTTGATTTGACTTTCTAAATTTTGAAGGAGTGGTGTTTTCAAATTTAGAAAAGGCTTTGTAGAAGGTTACTTTATTATTAAAACCGGACTCTTCGGCAATAGCTTCAATTTTTAAGTTTTTATATTCTAGTGAAGTTAAAAGGTTTTTTGAATATTCTATTCTATACCTATTAACAAAATCATTAAAATTCTCTTTAATTTCTCTTGTAAACGTTTGAGAAAGATAATGTGGTTTTGTATTTAGTTTGGTTGCCAAATAATCAATGTTAAGTTGTTTGTTTAAATAGGGTAATTCATTTTTAAATAAGAGTATTAACTCTTCTTTTAGTTTAATAATTTCTTTATTACTCAGATTAGAGTGCTTATATTTTTTCTTAATATCTCTAAAGAATTTAGGATCTTCATATAAAACGTATGCAATCAAAAACACTATAATATTATTGAGTAAATAATATGATGAAAAATCTCTCCAAGAATTAGCGAAGAATACCAATAAAGAAATAACAATAGTAGAGGTAAAGTATATTATTGATAAGCTACCTAAATAGAACTTAGTATTTATTTCAATAGCCTTACTATGTTTTTTGAATAAGTTTAGTAATATAACTCCATAAACTATTTGATGTGCACTTCTAAAGTAATTTAGATATATGACACAATTGTAAAAATTATCTCTATTAGTATAGTAAATTATTCTTTCATCAATAGGCATTATTATTAAATTGAACATGTAAATGTTTAATGCTACTAGCGGAATAAAATGAATTAAATCTTTCGCAGATATCTTTAGTTTTTGGTTTAAAATAGATTTAAAATGAAAGTATAAAAGAGGTCCATATAAAACTCCTAAAGAAAAATAAAACCGCACTCTAAAGAAAGGATACAAAGAACCTATTTTACTTGTTCCGAATAAAAAGTAAAGAATCTCAAAACCAAATAAAACTGAAAATAAGGCAATACTTCTATTTCTTATAGAATTATCTTTAAAGAACATTCCTCCAGCAATGAAAAAGGTAAAAAGTGCTTGAACTAATATAATTAATCGAATAATACTCATTAATTAGTTTGTTGTTTTATTTAGAATTTGAAAAAGAATTGTAAAACTACATATTGTGTTACTCTTAATAAACAAATTGCTTAGCGTAAAAGTAAATAATAATTGTTTTTAACTACTTATAGGCGCTTTTTTGTTTTATTCTATTGCCTAACCATGTAATTATTGCGGTAAGCCCCCATAAGAAACCCCAAACAAAATCATTTAAAGGTTTATTAATACTTTCCTCTATTAAAGCAGTATTGGAAACGTCTGTACTAAGATTTAATGCACCATGAAAAAGAACTGCTACCCAAATTACATTTTTCCTGTTTTTAGTTATTCCAAAAATAATAGAGAAAAAGGAGCAAAGCATAGGCATGAGAATAAATCCACCAAGAACAGGATAATCAGGATAATTATGTCCCATTAAAATACCTGGAAGATGCCATAAACCCCAAACAATTCCAATAGTTATAAAACCTGAAAGCTCATTGTTTTTTGCCCATTCTTTTTGAAGATAACCTCTCCAACCATATTCTTCACCAAAAGCGAAAAATAAGCTATATAAAAGTACTCCAATGAAATATGAGAATAAATAATTAGGTAGTAAAATATACCACGGCTGAGGTTCTGTGCCAAAAATCATTCCTACACCTCTTAATGAAATTAAGCCATCATTAACATTAATAAATTCTGGTTTTAATTCAGCTCCGTTTAATCCTAATGTTATAAATAGACTTAATAACTCTATTATTAAAGGAATAAAAGCAGCAAGTAACAACCATTTAAAATCTTTTAAAGGATTCCATGAATTAAATGTAAAGATTCCTTCTTTGTTGGATAATCTAATAATTAAGGCTGCGATTGTAGGAGTCCACATTAAAATTAATGTCCAAATAGAATCTGTATTTCCTTGTTGAAGAATAAAAAAATAAGGTATAATTGATAGAATTACTACAGTAACTACAAAATGCCAACCTTTTCTACTTAAATTTAAAAAAGTATTCATGTTATTTGTTTTTAGATCTGCAAATAAATTCTCAGCATATAATTTATTGCAGATTGTTTTTATGAATACAAAGAATCATTTTCTTACTAATTGCATTGCTTTGTTAGGGATGCTAAGCATTTTTAATTATATGAATAACACACTTCATGCATGTTTGTTGTTAGTATGCTATTATTAGTAGTTCATATATTAATTGAGTTTAAATTTTTAGAATTACATTATATTTAGTTTATGAAGCTAAAATCTGTATTCGTTCATATCCTATTTTGGGTGTATGGTTTGTTAATTATTAACATACCTAAACTAGATTTTACAGTTGGGTACTTTAATGCCTCAGATGTATCTTTATTAATTCCTAGTATATATGGAACAATAATAAATAGCATTATTTTTTATGGTAATTGGAAGTTTTTATTAAAAAAACACCTTCAAAAAAATAAATTACACTATTGGGTTTTACTGTTTTTTGGTTTAGGGTTATTGAGTTATAGTGAGTCATTAATAGATGCGTATTATTTGAAGAATTATCAAGAAGATAAAAATTATGAGTTTATATCTTTATTGACCGATAACTTCGCAATTCACTTTATCTTTTTTCTATTACCTTCATTTGGTTTTTGGTACTACGAAAACTATTTAAAAATTAAGAAAAAGCAGTATCAATTACAGGAAGAAAAATTAAAAGCCGAAATATCCTTATTAAGAGCTCAAATAGATCCGCATTTTTTGTTTAACGTTTTAAATAATCTCTTCGGAAGTGCTCATCAATTTGGAGATGTTAAAACAGCGAACGGTATTTCAAATTTAGCAGAGTTGATGAGGTATATGATCTATGACTCAATAGAGGAGGAGGTGTCTTTAGAAAAAGAATTAAGCTATATTGATGATTTTATAGAGTTACAAAAGTTGAGATTTGATCAAACAGATAATCTAAATATTAAGTTTAAAAACTCTATTGAAAACGCAAATACACTATCGATATCTCCAATGTTGTTTATTCCATTTGCAGAGAACGCTTTTAAATATGGAGTAAGTTTAGATAAGCATTCTTTAATTGATATTAGTTTTTCTATTGTGAATGATAAATTGATTTTTAGTTGTGTAAACACCATACATAATATCAAAAAGCAATCAAAAAACACTAATGGTTTTGGATTAGATAACATTAAAAAAAGGCTAGAATTATTATACCCAAACTTATATATTTTGGATATTAATACTGATCAGAAAAAGTATAATGTTAATTTAGAAATAAAAATAATCTAACACTCATGAATTGCATTATAATTGAAGATGAGATTTTGGCGAATACCATAATTGAAGATTATGTTAATAAAGTACCTTTTTTAAATTTGAAGGGTAGTTTTAGAAGCCCCTTAAAGGCATTAGATTTTGTTATAAAGGAAACTCCAGAGCTTATTTTTTTAGATATAAATATGCCTGATATCAATGGATTGGAATTTCTTGAAAATCTACCTTATAAGCCTTACATCATTTTTACCACGGCATATTCAGAATATGCGTTAAAAGGATATGAATACAATACATTAGACTATTTATTAAAGCCTATACGTTTTAATAGGTTTTTAAAAGCAGTAACCAAAGCAAAAGATATTTTAAAGAGCCATTCTAAAAAGCACGTCTATGATCAAGATATGAGTCGAGAAAAGGAAAGTTTTTTTGTCAAAAATAATCAAGGCACACATCAGGTAAAATTGGACGAGTTAGTATATGTAGAAAGTATGAAGAATTATATCATATATAATTTACTAACTACCAAAATTGAAGTAAAAAAAAGTTTAAGTGAAATTGAAAAGGAATTGTCTTCTAGAAACTTTGTAAGAGTGCATAGATCTTACATAGTAAATGTTAATTTTATAAAAGCGTTAAAGTATGATGGAGTCACGCTATATAACCTTGAAATAAAGCTACCTGTCGGAAGAAATTATAGAGATAAATTAAAAGAGTTTTTACTTCTTTAGAACCGTATTATTAAAGTAATATTTTTCGATTAACCTGTATTTTTACTATTCATCTAAACATAACTGCATTTGGTCTAAGTAACTTTACTTCAGTTTATTGTTAACATAAACATATGTTAAAAATGAATTATTTTTAACATCAATCAATCAAAATTTTCAATAAGAACTTTGAAAATATATATAATCTACCCTAAAAATGAAAACAGTTCAGTTACAAAAAAGAAAAGATACTGATTGGGAATATTTAACTGAGAATATTCCACTTAAAAATCCTTTAGTACTTGTTTTTGGTAATAGATACCTTCTTGAAGACGAAAACATCTATAATGAAGTAAGAACAATGTTTAAAGATGGACATATTGTTTTTGGTTCAACTGCGGGAGATATAACAGCTGAACATGTCGAAGTTAAATCGATTACAATTACAGCTATTGAGTTTGAAAAGAGTTGTTTCGAAATAAAACGTGTGAATGTTTTAGATTCAAAATCAAATAGTTTTGATACTGGAAAAGAGCTAATAAGTCAATTTTCTAAAGAAGGGTTAAAGCATGTTTTTATCGTATCAGAAGGCAGGTTTATGAATGGAAGTGAACTAACGCAAGGAATGAACGCTGCAACAGATAACAATTTGCTAATTACAGGCGCATTATGCGGAGACGATGGTCGTTTTCAAAAAACATTAGCAGCTTACAATGAAAATCCAAAACCAGGAGAAGTAGTTGCCATTGGTTTATATGGAGAAACCTTGGAAGTTTCATTTTCAATAAATGGTGGATGGACTCCTTTTGGACCTGATAGGATAGTTACTAAATCAAAAGGAAATGTTTTGTTTGAATTGGATAATAAACCTGCGTTGGATTTATATAAAAAGTACCTAGGTGAAAAATCTAAAGAATTACCAGGAGCTGCACTTTTATATCCTTTGAAAGTAAAATCTGATAATGAGAATCATTCGATTGTGAGAACTATCTTGAATATTGATGAAGAAAATCATTCAATGATTTTAGCTGGAAATATTCTTGAAGGAGAAAAAGTACAATTGATGATGACCCATGTTGATAATATTGTTAATGCATCTGAACAAGCGGCTGAAAACGCGAATAAAATAAGACAAAACAAACCTGATTTAGCTATTCTAGTAAGTTGTATTGGAAGAAAATTAGTGTTAGATCAAAGAGTTGAAGAAGAAATAGAGGAAGTAATTGAAATTATAGGTGAGCAAGCCACGGTTTGCGGTATGTATTCTTACGGAGAGATAGCTCCTTTTAATGGAGAAAATAATTGTCAGTTACACAATCAAACAATGACTATTACATTAATTAGTGAATGATGAATTCTCTTTTGAAAAGACAAATCAGTAAGTTTTTACCAGGGTATCTTCAAGAAAATGAGGACTTAAATGTTTTTTTAGAAGCAGTCAATAGATCCTACGATACACACGATGATCAATTTTTAATGCTGCAAAGAGCAACTACAATCAGTTCAGAAGAACTATCAGTTGCTACCGAAAAATTGAAAAGAGAAACAAGTGCTCAAAAAGTTATCATAGAAAAACTTAAGACCGTAATTAATACACTCAAATTTTATGAGTTAGAGGAAGATAAGTCTTTGGAAGATTCTGGCTCTGTTAAGTTAATCGATTTTATTAATGAGCAAACAAAAGAGATTATTAAAATTAATCAAGAAAAAGATAAGTTACTCAAGTATTTGAAACGTCAAAATCAGGAATTAAATGATTATGCACATATGGTTTCGCATGATTTAGTAACACCACTCCAAAACATTGAAACACTTGCGCATTTATTGGAAGATGATTACGGAGATGAGATTGACGCAACTGGAATACATAAATTAAAGTTAATTAGTGAAAATGTTCATAGAGTTGAAACTTTAATAAGTGCCATAAGAGATTACTCATCAATAAAAATAGTTGGAAAAACTTATGTTGACATTGATTTACATAAACTTATAGATGATACAATAAATGAACTGTCTATTTCCGAAAACATTCATATTAAAATAGCAGATGATTTACCAAGCTTAAAAGGTGAAAAACATAGTTTTAAACATCTTTTTTTAAACCTTATAAAAAATGCAATTAAGTATAACGATAAAGAAGTAAAGAAAATTGAAATTGGTTGTAGAGAAGAGGAGGGGTTTTGGAAATTTTTTATTAGAGATAATGGAAACGGAATTGACGAACCTTATTTAAAAAAGGTATTCATAGCTTTCTTTAAACTAGAGAATAATACCAAGTCTGCTGGACTAGGTTTGTCGATTGTTAAAAAAGTTACTGATTTATATGAAGGAAATGTTTGGGCAGAATCAGAGGTGAATAAAGGTTCTACTTTTTTCTTTACCATTAAAAAATAAAAAAAGAGACAGGTTTTTCTTGAAAACTCATCTCTTTTTATTTTAATGATTCTTTAGTTTAAAGTTCTTTTACAAAATCTTGGAACACTTCTTTATGTTTCGCTAAATCCATATTTCCTGATAAAGCGACTCTTGCAATGTAATCTTTATCTTCCTCTTTTGTTGTTCCTTGAGTTGATGTAGCAGGAATTGTCCAATAACATCCTTTTAACTGTCCGTAGCTAACACAATATTTACTCTCATCAGGAATTTCTGAGATCATTAAGTTAATTAGCTTTAAATTTAAAGCTCTCTTGTAAGCTTCTTTAGCCTCTTTTGTCTCACCTTTTGTTGGTAAATCTAAAGAGAAAACCGACGGTGTAAAACCTTGTGCTGCTAATTCTTCAGAAACAAAATTAATTTTAGCATCGGGTAATACTTTTTCTATAAAAGTTACAAATTCTCTAGTGTTTTTGTAAGCGCTCGCTATTCGTTGAATCATTGAAGGCATTTGTTCCGCCAAAATTTCCAATTGTAAATCGGTAGCTTCATTATCACAAAGTTGAATATGATAACTAATTTTATCCATTAAATGAGCAGCTTTCGTATTTGTTGTGCAATATCCAGCTGTACATCTTCCACCACTTGGAAATTTAGAACCACTTACATAAGCAATAGTTTTTACGGTTGAAAGGATTTCATTATCTCCTAAAAAATGTACATTCGGGCAAAAAGTTTGATCTAAGATAAAAACTGGCTCTATTGCTTTTTCGTTAGTTGAAGTAAAACGTTCTCTGCTCAATACATCTTTAAGTTTTAATAAATCAGGAACTTCAACTCGCGGATTTGTCGGAATCTCCGCAATGATATACGGAACAGCATTTTCTTTTGCTATGGTTTCTAAAACTCTATCAATACTATTCACCATATCATATCCACCGTCGACGGGTAAATCCATAACTTCCACATTATCTAAGCAGGCGGCAACTCTTCTAGCTTGATCATTTGTTCCTCCGTAGCAATTTGGTGGAACCACAATTTTAATTGGTCGGTCTTGATAGTTTTCAATCGCAAAATCTATCAAGCCCATTACAATAGCATATTGAATCGAAAGTCCACTTGAACCAACAACAGCGGTTGTATTTACTCCTGTAATCTGTTTTATCGTTTCTACTACAGCCAGTTTATTTGTCTCGGTTTCATATTTAGTAACCTCAAAAGCCGTATTAGTTAACTCCTGTAAAACGATTAATGTATTTGCAGGTGTCATTGCAATAGTTTCTCTTCTTCTTACATGTTGTATTTCCGAGATGTAGTTAGCATTATTTTGCTTTACCAGTAAAATGCTTCCTACATCTTCACGAGTATTAATAATAAAATCAACATTCGTAGTAATGTCAAAGTTATAAATGTCTTCCTTGCTATCGAAGAGAATAGTACTTCCATCAAAACTCGGAATTTCTTGAGTATCTTTTATTTGTTTTACTTCAAATTGATAGCCATAAACTTTCTTTACAGTTTCAATATCAAAAGACGCAGGTAATTCGTTTTTTACAAGAATCAAGGTGTTCTTCTTCTCAAATAAGTTTTTTCTCAGAATAGCCATTATCGCAATGCTCTCAGATGAAAAACTAATTACTTGTTCCGATGCAGTTTGATGTAATTTTCCAATTACCCATTCCAAAACACAAGATAGTGGATGTCCAAGTCGAATATAGTCAAATGCAGTCGGCAATTCTTCTAGGACATTTTTACTGAAATCATTGTTATTATATAGCTTTTCAAATGTTGCTAAAAATTCTGTTTTAGCAAGTTCCTCATTATAAATATCTAATCTGTGAGTGGTAAGATTTAACCAATCTTTTGGTAAATTAATTAGTACATTTTTTATATAATTTACTACCGTATTCTCTAGCATAATATATTTCTTGAAATAAGTTGCAAGATACATCAATTTCAATTTTTAACGCTACAATTAAGACAGGCTTTAACATTTTATCTAAAGTTATGAGTTTTTCACCTAAAGATATTTAAGGTTGTTGGAAAGAAGGTTGGAGTTTATTGAAAAAAACTAGTATTTTTAATACAAACTATGCTTATGAATATTTTACAAAAGAGTTTAAATATTTTGTTGATAGAAGATCATATGATTGAGATTGTCAAATTCAAAAAGACAGTTTCATATCATGATTTAAAACATAATATAAGGGAAGCTAAAGATGCAGATGAGGCTTTTAAAATTTTAGAAGACAAAAATAACTTGCCAGATTTAATTTTACTAGACTTAAATATGCCGCGAATTAGCGGAATAGAGTTTTTATCTAGATTAAAACAAGATGAAAGTTTAAGGCATATCCCAACCGTAATTTTAACAACATCAGACAATCAAAGAGATTTGGAGGAATGTTATAAAATTGGAGTTTCTGGTTATGTTTTAAAACCTTTAAAGTATAAAGATTATGAAACAAAAATAGCAGCAATTTTGACCTATTGGAGTTTAAACGAATTAAAAAAATATTAAGTATGAAAGGAATTGTATTTACCGAGTTTTTAGATTTAGTGGAAGATAAATTTGGTTTGGAAATGGTTGATAAAATTATTTCAGAATCTAATTTAGAATCTGAGGGAGCTTATACTTCAATTGGTACGTATAAGTTTTCTGAAATGTTGCAATTACTTCAAAGTTTAAATTCTAATTCAGGAATTTCTATTGATGCTTTGTTGCTAACCTATGGAGAGCATTTTTTTTCTGTTATTGAAAAAAGTTATAAGGGATTATTAGATACTTATAAAGATCCTATCGAAATGCTTTCATCTATTGAAAATCATATACATGTAGAAGTGAAAAAGATTTATCCAGATGCAGAGTTGCCGGAGTTTATTGTAGAGGAAAAAACAGATGATTCTCTGACAATGATATACAAATCGAGCAGAGCAATGCATCATTTTGGTTTAGGTTTAATGAATAAAACATTTGAGCATTTTAATAGCTCAGCATCTATAGTACTTGAAAAAATAAAAGACGACGGAACCGAAGTAAAGTTTGTGATTAAGAAGAACTAATGAGTCAACAAGAGAGAATTGAAATTTTAGAAAGAACTTTAAAACGAGAGAAAGCCGCCAGGAAAGCCGCAGAGAAAATTCTTGAAGATAAATCTAGAGATCTTTACTTTTTATCTGAAGAATTAAAGGAGGCAAATATGAAGTTGGCAAATCTTTTAGATGAAAAATCTACTGAATTAAAAGGAGTTTTCGAGAATATTGTAGATGCTTATGTTGTTATGGATTTATCCGGAAATGTTTTGAAGTTTAACGACGCCGCAACGGCTCTATTCGGATATGATGTTAGAAGAGAACCCCTAAATGTGTTAGATTTAATTTATCATGAAGATGAGGAATATGCAATGACTTCCTTCGAACAATTAAAAATAAAAGGTTTTTTTAAGAATTATGAAGCTCGTATTTTAACAAAAAATGAAGAGATTAAATGGGTTCATATAAATGCCAGTGTAATCTTTGATACTAAGAATCTTCCTATTGCAGCGCAAGGAATTGTTAGAGATATTACTCAATTGAAGTTATTGGAGGATCAAAAAGAACAAATACTGAAAAAACTAGAGAAAAGTAACGAAGAATTATATGAATATGCACATGTAGTTTCGCACGATTTAAAATCACCTTTACGAACTATCGATGCTCTAGTATCTTGGGTTAAAACAGATAATATAGAAAGTTTTGATGAGGAAACTATTCAGAATTTAGATTTGATTGAAAAGACTGTGGAAAACATGGATAATCTTATATCGGATATCTTAAATTTTTCAAGTGCGGATTGTGCAACAGAGGAAGTAGATGTAGATTTGAATAAAGTTCTGCACAACATAAAAACAACCTTATTCATTCCAGAAAACATTACGTTAAAAGTCTGTTCCGACCTTCCAGTTGTTAAAGGTGATAGTACTAAATTTCAACAATTGTTTCAAAATCTTATCAGTAACGCAATTAAATTCAACGATAAAGACAAAGGATTAATTGAAGTTGATTATACTGAAGAAGCTACATTTTATCAGTTTAGAATAAAAGACAATGGTGTTGGAATTGAAAAAGAATTCCACGAAAAAATATTTAAAGTTTTTCAAGCGCTTACAAAAAGAGAAGATTCTACTGGAATTGGCTTGTCTATAGTTAAGAAAATTGTAGACTTGTACAAAGGAAATATTTGGTTAGAAAGCACCCCGAAAATAGGAACTACTTTTTATTTTACTATTAAAAAATAAAAATCATACACGGATAATGAATTCTCTTTTAAAAAGGCAAATAAGAAAATACTTACCTAAAGATCTTCAAGAAAGCGATAGGTTAGATGCTTTTTTGGATGCGGTAAATAGATCATATGAAAATTCCGATGATCAATTATTTATGTTGCAAAGAGCAACGGCTATTAGTTCTGAAGAACTTTCCGAAGCTAGTGAAAAACTCAAAAAAGAAACAAACGAGCAAAGAGCTTTAATTGAAAAATTAAAGAATGTCTTTAATACACTGAAAGTAGATGAATTAGAAGGGAATGATCTTATAGAAAGTTCGAGCACCTTAAGTTTAGTGGATTTTATTGATAATCAGACGAAAGAAATTGTCAAGATTAATAAGCAGAAAGATAAACTACTACATAATTTAGAGCGTCAAAATCAAGAATTAAATGATTACACGCATATGATTTCTCATGATTTGGTATCACCATTACAAAGTATTGAAACATTAACGCAATGGTTAATAGATGATCATAAAGAAAATTTAAATGAAGAAGGTAGAAACCATATAGAATTAATAAGCGAACATGTAGAAAAGATTGATACATTGGTTGCTTCAATTAGAAAATATTCTCGAATTATTAGAACCGTTAAGACTCATTCAGATTTTCATTTAAATGATGTAATTACTTCAATAGAGCGTGAGTTAAAACTATCTGATAATGTTAAGATTATAATACCTAGAAGACTACCTGTTCTAAATGGAGATAAATATTGTTGTAAAGAGTTGTTTATTAATTTAATTGATAACGCCGTTAAATTTAATGAGAAAGAAGAGAAGCTGGTTGAAGTAGGGTATGAGGAGTCAGATGAACATTGGCAGTTTTATGTGAAAGATAATGGAAAAGGTATCGATAGTACATATTTTGAAAAAGTTTTTGTAGCGTTTTCTAAGCTTGAAAATGATTATAAATCAGCAGGAATGGGATTGTCCATTGTTAAAAAAATAGTCGAAGTATATAAGGGGAAGATTTGGATAGAATCAGAATTAAATAAAGGAACAACAGTATATTTTACCATAAAAAAATAACTATGGAAACACCAAACCTTTCTTACTTAGATGAATTGGCGAGAGGAGATCAGGAACTCATAAATCAATTAATTGACGTTTTAAAAACCGAGTTTCCCGAGGAGAGACAAGATTATTATGATAGTTTAGAGACGAAAAACTATAAATTAATCGCAGAGAATGTACACAGACTTAAACATAAAATTAGTATTTTGGGACTAGAGATGGCTTACAAGCTTTCAAATGATTATGAAAACGAATTAAGAGAAGCTAAGTTAGAAAAGATGGAAGCTTTCGAAAATATTTTAAATGTTATCTCTAACTATCTGAAAACTATTTAATTTATTATGAATTGCATTGTTATTGATGACGAAAAAATGGCAAGAGTTATCATAAAAACTCTTTGTAAGGAGACTGATGATATCTCAATTATTGAAGAATTTGAAAATTCAATGGATGCCTTTAAGTTTTTACATTCTAATAAAGTTGATCTTATTTTTTTAGATATCCATATGCCTGGATTTTCAGGATTAGATTTCATTAAAACATTAAAAGATCCACCTAAAGTTATTTTTACAACAACCGATTCTAAATTCGCTATAGAAGCATTTGAGTATAGTTTTATAGTAGATTATTTGTTAAAACCTGTTTCTTCGGAAAGGTTTACAAAAGCGATTGAAAAAGCACGAAAACTAATTTATCTGGAGAACTTAGAAAATTCTGAAAAACCAATAGATAATTCAACAAAAAAGCTAAGTTTAGAGGAGGAGGAACATAAAAATGATTTTTATGTAAATATAGACAGGAGATTAGTTAAGATTGATTTACCTTCCATTTGTTTTGTGCAAGCCAAAGGAGACTATATTTTTGTGAAAACAGATGATAAAGAATATGAAGTTCATGCATCATTGAAAAAAATAGAACAAAAATTACCTTCTTCACTTTTCCTTAAAGTACACCGCTCTTATATTATTAATGTTAAGAAAATTATCGATATAGAGGATAATAGCGTTCTAATTAATAGAGATGTTATTCCTGTTAGTAGATCTAATCGACCTGACTTGATGAAAAGATTGGATTTATTATAGGATTTCTAGTTACTGATTAAAACATTTTAGAAGTCGCAAATATTGGTTTCTTAAGAAAGTAGTATTTAAACTGAATTCCGATTTCTGTAAAAGTAAATCCTGTGGCAATTGTAGAGGCAATATTACTATGGGTTCCAAATAGATTGAGTAAACTTCTTTCTGAGATTTTGTAGCCTAATTTTCCTTGAAATCTATAGGTGTTTTGCTTATTCTGGTCTTCGATATATTGAAAACCTGTGGCTGCAGTTAACTCATAAAACCATCCTTTGTTTTTAATTGTGGCGTCATCTTTAATAATATTCATGAATATTTCTACAGCATTAAATCGCTCTGGACTAAAATAAATAGTTGGAACTTGATTTTTGAATGAGATGTTTTGGTAATTCAATCCTGCCTTTAAAGAAGGTTTTCGAAGAATGGAATAATATAAAGATGCGAATAATAAATTCCTTGTATTCTCATCATTTTGAGTTGTGTAAAAATATTGAGAAAAGAATCCAAGATTGAAATTGGTATTTAAACTGTAATTCACAAAGAAGTTATCTTGAATTATTTCTCTATCCTGAAGTTCGGTATTGAAATTTTGCATTTCTCTTTTATATCCGAAATCAAGATTTTGAAGTTTAAACGGTTTAAAATTAAAACTTAAATTGGTTAAAAACTGGGTGTAATTATTTGCATCAGACTGTGAAGCAAAAATGCCCGCATCACCAGTGAATGTTAAATTGTTTAGTAAATGATACGAAAAACCGAAAGAAAAATTATTTGAACTCGCATTTATATCATTAACGCTATTTGAGTTGGTTCGGTAGTTGTAACTTCCTAAAAGTTTAAACTTTAAAGAAAGAGGAAACTCCGAATTAATGGAGTAGGAGTAAGCCTCGTTATTTCCGTTGTCAAAAGAATAAGAAGCTCTTGTATTAACAAACGGAGTGAAAGTTCTGTCTAAACTTTTAATGAAAAATATCGCATCTTTTTGATTTTTATAAAATAGCAATGTTTTATCAGCATATTTATAAGCATTTTTATAATCTCCAATTGCTTTAAAAGCATTTGCATTTCCTAGGTTTCCATCAAAAGAAGTGCTGTCTTTTTGTAATATTAAATTATAGTTTTTAATACTCTTTTTAAAGTCACTTTTATAAATGTTAAGTGTAGCGCGCAAAGCTAAAATCCAGTTTGCGGGAGTTTCATTTTTTTCTAACAGTTGATTGATTTCTTTTTCTGCATCCTTAAATTTTGTATTCCATATTAAAGCCTGAATGTATCTTTCTTTTGTTTGTTCTTTTAAGGAGGTTACAGTTTTGTTATTGATTAAATTAACTGCTTTTGAACTTATCTTGAGCGCCTCTTCATCATTTTCATTAATATGGTTTGTTAAAGAAATACCATTTAAAGAAATTAAAATATTATTTGGGTTTTCTCCGATTTGTTCAAACGCTTTTTGTGCCTTATCATTTTGTTCACTTATCAGATATAAATTTGCCAGGTTCTGTAAAGTTTCGGTATCA
Organism: Tenacibaculum sp. MEBiC06402; assembly: GCF_049239625.1. Taxonomy (NCBI): domain Bacteria; kingdom Pseudomonadati; phylum Bacteroidota; class Flavobacteriia; order Flavobacteriales; family Flavobacteriaceae; genus Tenacibaculum; species Tenacibaculum sp. MEBiC06402. The sequence continues at coordinate 274,865 of NZ_JBMKKT010000094.1, read as the reverse complement.
TTATCAAAATCGTTGAGGTTTTCCATCAGAATATTCTCAGCATCTAGGTACTTCTGATTTTGTATTTTGTTATTGGCTAACCCAAAACGAATATATTTCTTAGAAATAAGCGCATTATTATTGCCAGGAGATACCTTTAATGCTTTGTTAACAAAGTCCAAAGCTTTATTGTATTCTTTTAAGTTGGATAGGGTATTTGCATAACCAAGTAAAGCTGGGAAGCTTTGGCTGTTCTCTTCAACTAATTTTATATAATAATCTTTAGCTGTTGAAAAGTTCTTATTCCAAAGTAAAGATTCTGCATAGTTCAGTTTTATTTCATAATCAGATGGATACTTTTCTAATAGGTTTTTAAAGATTGTTATTGCTTTTTCTGAGTTACCGTTTAACCCAACTGCTCTACCATAACATAATCGAGCAGTTTTATTTGTAGGGTAATCTTTTAGAATAGCTTCAAAAAATCGTTCAGCTTGCTCATATTTACCAGTTTCTAATAATGAAAAACCCTTTTTCATGTCTTGAGTAAACCCAAAATAGGAGCTGAGTAATAAATAAAATAGGATAAAACGTTTGATTTTCATATTGTTTTTTCTTGACTACAATTTAAGCAATACTATTTAATCATTAAACCTCAGAAAATGGTTTTTAGACCATACTTGTAGTTAATTTCTTGATTTAAAAATGAAATTAGTGTCATTAATAATCAAAAAAAGAAAAAATTATGGCATTACAAGTAACACTTAAAAAAGAGGAACTTCATTTCGAAGGAAGAATTAATTCTACAACTGCAAGATTATTTATTATTCACGTAGAATATTATGTAGAAAAATTTGAAAATATACTTATCAATATAGAAAATGTCACAGAGATTGATAATGATGGAATGGAAGCTATTAAAATAGTTTGGGCTATGACCTTAAGAAAGAATAAGGATTTTTCAATTACGGGTTGCGGTTGCAAGGATATATACGATCATTTCGAAACAAGTTTAGTAGCCTAATTGTAAATAATTAAGATTATGATAGCTGTATTAAAACAAACTAAATATAAAATTGCATCTGAGCATATTTTTATGCTCAGTGCATTAATAGTTAACGGAGGGAATTATTTATATAATTTAATTTTAGGAAGAGTTTTAGGGCCTGAAAAGTTTGCAGATGCTGCTATTATTATTACGTTTCTATTGGTTTTATCTTTCTTAGCAATGACTTTTCAATTGGTAACGGCAAAATTTGCAGTTATTTTTGAAGGAGAGTCATATTCGTCTTTTATATCTAAGATGTATAAAGGAGCTGCTATAACCAGTATAGTTCTAGGAGTCCTAATTATTTATTTTTCTACAAACCTGCAAAATGTTTTCAAAACTAGCTCATCCCTGATGTTTGTAATTTTTGGAATCGGAGTTCCATTTTATTTTTTGATGAGCGTAAACAGAGGAGTTTTTCAAGGAAAAAAGGAATTATTATTCTTGTCAGGAACTTATCAAATGGAAATGATTAGTCGATTAATACTAACGTTTACATTATTGTATTTTCTAAAAATTGAATCTTCAGTAATAATTTCATTAGGAGTTTTAGGATCTTTTTTATTTGGATTATTTCCGTTCAGAACAAAGAATATTTCTCTTAAAAAAACAGTTTCTTTAAATGATTCTCAAGCTAAAGCTGTTCGCAGCTTTTTCATTATTACTGTGTTTTATGAATTAACGCAAATCATCATTAATAATAGTGATATCCTTTTAGTAAAGCATTACTTTTCATCTTATGATGCTGGTTTATACGCTTCATTAGCGCTTATTGGTAGAGTGGTGTATTTTATTGCATGGATGTTTGTAATGATATTACTGCCAGTTGTGGTAAAACTAAAAAAAGAAGGAAAACCAACGAAGCCAATTCTTTTCAAGTACGTAAGTTATATTGGTGTTATTACTGCCATTATCATTTCAGTATGTTTTTTATTTCCAGAACAAGTGATTAGACTATTGTTTGGTGACAGTTATTTAGGTGTAAATGCATTGCTATGGAAGTATGCTTTAGCAACAGGAGTATTTGCTGTTTCAAACATATTTACTTATTACTATTTATCATTAGATAAATATATCCCGGTTGTTTTTTCAGGAGTGTTCGGAATCGCACAAATCGCTTTAATTGTACAATTTCATAGCTCAATAAATCAAGTAATAATGGTTCAAGTATATGTTATGACTTTATTACTTGTATTACAACTACTTTATTTCTTGGCAACTGAAGGAAAAAGTAAAATTCAGAATGTGTGACTCTTTTTTCCATTTAGCATCAGAAAACCACCATTAGGCAACAGTTGTACTTTTTTGTCCCCTTTTAATCGGAAATTTAAATTATCAAAAAACAAAAAATACCTATCATGAAATTAGCAATTGTAACAGCTTATCCACCAAGCAAAGTAACGTTAAATGAGTATGCTTACCATTTAGTTAAGAGTTTTAGAAAAAATGAAAAAGTAACTGAAATAGTTTTATTAACTGATAAAACAACAGAGGCTAAAGAAATTGAGTTTTCTGAGGCAGGTTGTAAAATTACAGTTAAAGAATGTTGGGAGTTTAATAGTTATACCAATATTTTTAGTGTATTAAAAGCTATCAATCAAACCAAACCAGATTCAGTATTATTCAATCTTCAGTTTATGAAGTTTGGAGATAAAAAGATTCCTGCAGCATTAGGTTTAACATTACCATTATTATGTAAGTTGAAGAAGATTCCAACAATTGTTTTATTGCACAATATCTTAGAGCAAGTAGATTTAAAAAGCGCTGGTTTTACTTCAAACAAAACATTGCAAACAATTTATAATTTAATAGGAACAGGATTAACTAGACTAGTGTTAAAAGCGGATTTAGTTGCTGTTACCATGGAAAAATATGTTGCAACTTTAAAGAATAAATATAAAGTGGAGAATGTTAAAATGATTCCGCATGGAACTTTTGAAGTTTTAGAAGAACCTTCGTATAAATTAACTAAAGGTCCATTAAAAGTAATGACGTTTGGAAAATTCGGAACGTATAAGAAGGTAGAATCGATGATTGAAGCTGTTGAGAAAATAAGAAAGACATCTAATCTCGATTTAGAAATTGTAATTGCAGGAACAGATAATCCAAATGTACCAGGTTATTTAGCCAAAGTACAAGAACAATATAAACATGTATCTAATTTAACATTTACCGGATATGTTGAAGAACATGATGTAGAGAAAATATTTAATGAAAGCGCAGTAGTTGTTTTTCCTTACACATCTACCACGGGAAGTTCGGGTGTATTGCATCAGGCAGGTAGTTATGGTAAGGCAGTAGTAATGCCAAACTTGGGAGATTTAGCAACATTAATCAAAGAAGAAGGCTATAGAGGAGAATTTTTTGAAACAGAAAATATAGATAGTTTAGCTAATGCTATCGAAAATATAGTTTCAAACGATTCCTATAGAATTGAATTGGGCAAAGCTAATTATAAAGCAGCTACTGCTTATCCTATGTCGAGAATAGCAGAAATCTACATCGAAGAATTTGAAAAAATAGTAGACAAAAGATTTATTTCGACACCAGAAGTTTCAGCAAATTCTGCTATCTAGAGATATATTCAAAAGATGGTTTTTTATTCCCTTTACTATCGATAAATCCAAATTTTTTCTGTGGTTGTGTTCTCCAAGGTAGTCCACCAATCACTTCTTTTGGAATTTTATCAAAATCATAAAGGGTCCATGATAAAAAGGGAATGTTTTTATTGGTAAGTATTTTTTGCATTTCCTTGTGATACGTAGCTTGTTTCTTTTTTGATTTACGTATGGGTTTCCATAAACCCGAATAAGAAGAGGTTCCAAATTCCCCTAAAACGATCCCTTTTTTTGGAACTTCTTCTTTTATTTTATCATAGGTTTTTGCAAAATTCTTATAATCTCCGTAATAATGAAAAGAGATAAAACCTACGTTGTCTTTTAAAATGGTGGCACTTTCCGCGTTAGACCAGCCAATAGTAACAGGATGACTTCTATCTGTAGATTTAACAAGAGTTATAAGGTGTTTTAACCAAGAAATTACTTGTTCTTTTCCTCTAGAATCAAAATCTAAATTTGGTTCATTCTTTATGTCCCAAGCGAGTATAGCACTATGATTTTTAAAACGAGAAACGATTGTTTCTGCATGTCTGTGATTCAAAGTCCAGTCGGAAGTTTCATAGTTTCCATAAAAATCAAATAAGGTAACAACTACTTTTAATTTATTACTTTCAGCTAAATCTAGCACCTGTGATAACTTGTTTAATCTTTCTTCCTTTACTTTTGCTTTCCCAAAATCTTCATAAGGAATAAAAATTCGAATTGTATTTAAGCCTGCATTTGTAATAATCTCAAAATCCTTATTTATTATTTCGGCATTAAATTCATCACCAAACATTTTCCATGGAGTTGCTTGAGGATAGTAATTTATGCCTTTAACATTTGAAACATCAAATAAAGAAGTAGCTTCCTGAGTAGAAACTTCTGATGAATTCTCTTTGATTAAATGTCTGATTCTCCAAAAACCGTCTTCAGCCAATAACACAATTTTATAATCCGATTTTTCAGTGACGTCAAACAGAAGTTTATTGTTTTTAAAAACTTTTTTATGCTGAATCACATCTTTGTCTTCCAAAACAATTAATTGACCATCTTCACTAAAGAATAAAATATTAGGATGATGTTCTATAGTAGTGGCATCTACGAAGATGTTTTCTTTTTTATTATGGTCAATAAAAGCAAACAGATTTTTTCTTGCATTTTCTGTAAAGTAATCGTCAATTCCTTTAGTATTGTTAGATTTATAAGCAATTTGTTGAATAAACCAGGCATCTAAATAATCATTTTCCAGATTTTTTAGAGTTTGGGAATTCATTTCTCTTCCTTCATTTCCATCATTTTTCCAAGTTATTTTTGGTAAGTACTGGTCTACTTTTTTTACCTCTGTATGAAGAATTTTACTTCGGTCTGCACCTGTATTAAAATGAATATACAATGAGCTAAAAAGAAATACAATTACTGACGTTACCAATAAATAAGAAAGCATTAGTAAACCTCTTAAAATTCTTTTATTAGTAACTAATTTTATGTCATTGCTGCTTACCATAATTTAATGGATTTATGAGTTATTGTATTACAAGCGGCTGAAATTTCAATAGTATAATTTCCGGCTTTGTAGATATTTGGATCTAAATTAAAAATAGCGAAACCATCTTTTGATTGCTCAATTAAATGATTTTCCAATTTATTGTCTTTGTAAATTGATAACCGCACTTGTAATCCATCTGGAATCATTTGTTTCATAAAACTTTGTAATGGAGCAACTTTCACTGTTCTATTATCCTTAGAAAAAGATACAGGAATCGTATCAATCACTTTTTTGTAAGAAATTTTGATGGTATTACTATTGGCGATTCCATTTATAAAAGCTTTTACAGTCCAGTTTTCTTCGCAATCAGGATGCACAATAAAAGCTTCTGCAATTCCATTTATAGTTGTTCCAGATGTTTTTAAAATATTACTTTCTTTGTTTCGAATATAGAATTCAACGAAAGTTCCGTCACTTACAATGTTGTTATTTTTATCCTTTATAATAGAAGTTGAAAACTTGGTTATTTGATTACCATCGGCATACTCATGATTTCTCTTAGCAACAATGTTAAAATTAGTTCCAATAGCGGGCAAAATATCTACATCGTACTCTTTTGAGTTTAATCCAAATGATTCGGAAGAAACAGTCATTCTACCTGTTTTTAAAGGAGAAAATATATTTTGATAACCAATGAGGTTTTTTGTAAAAATTTGTTGTGATTTCGGAGTTTGATAGAAATGATTTTTAATAACGATTCCGGTATTTTTTTTAACAGGATTATCCAATGAGTCTGTTGGGATTATAACGGCCATGGCAAAATCTTTACCTCCAGCTTCAATTGTTGGCGGACCAATATAGGTTTCCAAAGATGTTGATTTTTCAGAAGGTTGTATAAATAATTTTCCAGTTAGTTTTGATGAGCTATGAATTAATTTCCAGGCTATTACACCAGTTTTATTGCTCATGAAAGAAGGAATTTCGAATTCTAATTTATTTTTACTCAATTTTCCAGATAAAATAGTTGTTCCAAAACTGTTACTACAATACAGATGATAAACCTCATTGGAAGGATTTGAAAATATTAACGAGATATTTTCACCTACAGTAAACCTTTCCTTATTCATCAAAAGAATTATTGAGTCTTGAGCCATAACTGATTGTATAATCAACCAGCACATTGTAAAGATATGTGTAGATTTTTTTATCATTATTTAGGATTTCCTATAAAACTGTTCAACTCTATTTTTATAAAGTCATATTCAGGATGTGGTATTTTTTGTAATACTTCACTTGTATGATTTTCGATTCTGTTTGAAACGATTTTATTCGATACATCTTCATTTGGCAAACCATTTACATAACAATTATTCATGTCTTCATTAATAATTGTAAGGTCGGATATTGGTGCCAAATCATATTCAAAATAACGCTTCCTATGTTGTCTGATTCCTTGGTCGAGGTATAAATGATCTACCCAAATCATTTGTTTGTTTTTATTGTAATAAGTTACTATTAATTGTGGAACAGTGACTTCTTGTAAACCGCTATTAAAAAGAGTTCCTCGGATTTTTTTAGATTGAATTTTAAGATCGCTAATTACATGGTTTTTAAATAAATCGGAATTTGAAACATTTGCTGCTAATTGTAAATTAAACTTAGTTGGTTGCTCGCTTAGTTCGACAGGTGTAAACTCATCTGGATTAAATTTTTTAGGGATGGAATCCTTTGTTTTCGACCATGCAATTCCTTCAAAATTTATTCGAAAAGAACTTACTTCCTTGGGCATTAGTTTATGTTTTACTAAATGTTTTGCGTTAAAAGTTGCAAGCTCTTTATTGTTTTCGTTATATAGAGTTCCTTTTAAAATGATATCTGCAGGTGTATTATCTATATTCTGAATTTCACCAATAATCGCATAACTGTTTTCATACTTTACGAGTTTAGCAGTAACAATTTCAACAACAGGTTGTTTTAAAATATCTTCATGATAACTCTGTTCGGTGGTAATACGTCTTCTACCTTGATTGAAATATCCCGTGTTGTTTTTCATGTACAATTGGTCTGGCGGTAAATCAACATCCTTTTTTTCTGGAACTAAAAACCATTTATTCTTTATTTTAACCAGCGTTTTAAACTCGGTGTTACTGATTTTTTCCAAAGGAGTTATCCAATCAGTAATCACTTTCATAGTAGCAACACTATCAGTTTTCTTTAAAATTGTTGTTTTAATAGCATCTAGCTTAGCGTATGAACTTAACAAACCATCAGTAACCGAGGTTTCTAACATATATTGAGCTAGACTTAAGTTACTTTTCGGATCTAACAGGTTATGAGCTTTTTCAAATTCTTTAAAATCGAGTGCGTTATAATAGGTTGTAATAACGTTTTCGGGTGTTCTTTGGGTATCATTTTTAATATAAAATAGATAACATCCATAAAAGAAAAAAGCAAAAACGAACACTGACCAAATATGACTTATTGTTAAAATCTTACTTGAAAACTTGGAATATGAGTTTTTAAAGTTTAAATAATTTGGGACTACTTTTGGTTTTAGTTTTAAACCTTCTCTAAACAAAGGGATGATATTAAAAATAAACGCAAGTATTACTGTAGTAAAAGGGACAATTCCCCAAAGTATATTTTGCCAATTAGCGACTTCATCTTTCGTTAAAATAGAAGAGAGTGGAGGTATGTTTAATCGCTCCCAAACCATAATTCCATTTTCTAATTGAGGTAGGCGTTGCCAACCACAGAAATACAAAATAGGATCGTAAAATTTATCGTTCGAAAAGATGTATTTTAAATTATATTTTTCTGGTACCGTTAAGAATTGTTGTAAAGAACCTATTCCGGCTACTCCTTTAAATTTTGAGTTTTCTAATCGCTCTATTGGTCTAGTTGTAAGTTCTGGAAGTCTTCTCGCTGAGTGATAATTACCATCTACGGTGGTAGCTTTTGTTTGAGCAGATAACCAAGCCATTTGATCACCAAACCCTAAAGTCAAATATCTCCATTGATCATGTTGGTCTTGATTTAAGAAATTAACAATAGGTAACATGTTAATTTTTTGTGGTTGCGATGGTCTAAAATAGCCAAGACTAAGGGTGAAAATAGTAAAACCTAAAAACAGGCAAGCTAAAATTCCACCAGCCAATCTATGATAAACAGCACCGAATTTTCTCTGAATTAAATCTTTTAAGTCGCCTTGAATAAAACGATATGCAAATTCTCCAAATAAAGGTAAAGACATGATAGATGCCCACAACGTAAATCTATCTAAAGTTAAAATGTTAAAAGCATTTTCACCTAAAAGCATTTTCGGTATTGGAGTTGTTCCTCCTGTTCCTAGAATAATTAACATGGAGAAGCACAATCCAAAGAATAAATATCTCTTACTAAAATACCGGTAAACGAAATAAGGAATTAAAAAAAGTAATACGCCCCAGGGAATTAAAAAGAATACCAAACCAGATGAAAGTACTTCTAGAAAATTATCTCGAGATCCATGTGGAATTGGAACTTGAGTAATTGGATTGTTCTTAGAGTTAATCCAGTAAGGCAAAATGCATACTACAATAAGCAAAAGAATAGCAAAAACAAAAGTAATATTACGTTTAAATTGTTTACCAAAGACATTTAAAAATAATTTTAATGTTACTTCTTTGTAAGAATTAACCTGCTCTCTAGCGGTATCCATTATAACCATTCCGATAAGTGGTAAAATAAAAAATACCATTCCAAAAATGGGTGTTACATGATGAGAAGTAACGGTTACAGAAATTAATGTTAAAGAAGTAAAAAAGTATTTGTATTTACCTGTTTTGAGCCATAAATAAATTTCTGGTAAGGAATGCATTAAAATGGAAACTCCCATGATACTGGGAAGCTGACCAAAAACATGCAGCGTTTCAACAAAGGAAGATGAAAACACAGCTAAAAGAGATGCGTAACCGGCAGCTGTTGTGTTAGCAGTAATTAATAAGGAATATCTGTATACTCCAGTAACAAATAAAATGGAAGCGATAATGGCTACCGTAAAAAGCCCAAATTTTAATCCGCCTATTAATGATAATGCAGCAATTAATTGATGTACTAATGGAGGGTATCCCATAACAGAGAATCCTGTATACCATTTATTGCTCCAGTGTTCGAACCAATTATTCGCATAATGATCCGCAAAGAATAAATGTATTAAAGCATCATAAGTAGTTTCTAATGTAAAAAAAACAGTACTACCATGAAAAACAATACATAGTAGGAATGCAGCAATTAAATATTTATTAGAAACACCTTTCATTAATAAGAAGCTAATTTTTCTATAATGTAAATATAATTTAATTAAATAATGCTTAAAATTTATTAATCAATAGTAAACTACCATTCGTCATTACAAATCTCCATTTTAATACTATTCAGAATTTTGAATGAAATACAAAACTACTTTTACAGTGTTGTTGAATCATAAAAATCCCACACCATGAAAATATTAGCAATAGATGATCAAAGATTAGTTTTAATTCCATTAGAGAATAGATTAAAAGAATTAGGTTACGATGTGTACACCGAAACAAACTCCAATAGAGGTATCGCATTATACGATAGAGTAAAACCTGATTTGGTAATTGTTGATATTAATATGCCAGGACTTTCTGGAATTGAGGTTATTAAACATATTAGATTTTACGATAAATCAGATACACCGATTATGGTATTATCTGGAAATACGGATAACAGCATAATTACAGAAGGTTTTGAGTTAGGTGTAAATGATTACATGAAAAAGCCATTGAGTTTATCTGAGGTTTGTACGAGGGTAAAAAGATTAATTGGCTCGCCGGCTGAATCAAATAAATCTAAAAATTATAATGAAGTTATTATACAAAAAAGATGTGTAGGAGTTGTAATTCCTTGTTATAATGAAGAAAAGAGATTATTAAGCGATGAGTTTACCAACTTTATTGACAATAACACAGGTTATCATTTGTGTTTTGTAAATGATGGAAGTACTGACAAAACATTAGAAGTTTTAAATACTATTAGAAAAGGTAGAGAAGATTTTATAACAGTATACGATTGTGAAAAAAATGGAGGTAAAGCTGAAGCTGTAAGGCAAGGTATGTTACATATGCTAAAAGAAGAGGGTCTAGATTTTATAGGCTTTTTAGATGCAGATTTGTCGACGGATTTAAGAGATTTTGATGATTTAGTTTCTACTATTGAAAATTCAGACTACAAAATCGTTAGCGGTTCTAGAATTAGCCGAATGGGAGCTAATATTACTAAAGAATCAGCTAGAAAAATTATTAGTCAAACTATTAATTTCATCATACGAAAAATCCTTTCTATGGATTTTAAAGACACACAATGTGGTGCGAAAATTTTTCATAGAGATGTTATCCAGATTTCTTTCCAAGACAAATTTGTTTCTAAATGGATATTTGATGTTGAAATCTTCAGAAGAGTAACACTTCATTATGGATTACAACAAGCGAGACAGTTATTATGTGAGCAACCATTAAAGAGATGGATTCATGCCGATGGTTCTAAACTATCAATGAAAGACTCTTTTAAAATTATCATGCAATTAGGTCAAATTGCGTGGCATTATAATAGAAAAAATAAAGCTAAAAAGAATTTAGTAATGAATTCAGAAAAGCAAGTCATTCTAAGCTAGTGGGTAAATATTGTTTATTATTTGTAACAATCAGTTTTAAAGCACATTTTTATAATGTGCTTTTCTGTTTTTAGTATTACTCTCAGGTTAATCATTTGAATAGTGTTAACTTTATGGGAAATCTAAAAACTACTGGTTTATAATGAAAAATAATATAGCTGTTTTAATTGACGGAGATAATATACCTTCTGCTTATGTAGAAGAAATGATGGAAGAAATAGCAAAATATGGAAACCCTACTATAAAAAGGATTTATGGAGATTGGACACGTCCTGGTTTGTCTAAATGGAAAAATTTACTTCTTGAAAACGCAATTATTCCAATTCAACAATACGGATATACACGCGGTAAAAATGCTACGGACTCTGCTATGATTATTGATGCTATGGATATTTTGTATAGTGGGAAGGTTGATGGTTTTTGCCTGGTTTCTAGTGATAGCGATTTTACGAGATTAGCAACTCGTTTAAGAGAAGCAGGAATGAATGTAATTGGAATTGGAGAAAAGAAAACACCAAATCCTTTTATAGTTGCTTGCGATCGATTTATTTATATTGAAATTTTAAAGAAACAAACTGAAGAAAAAATAGAAACCAAAGAACCTTCGGTTGATAAAATTACCAAGAAGGAATTGGATTTAATCTCATCAACAATAAATGATTTATCTGATGATGATGGTTGGGCTTTTCTTGGAGATGTTGGAAGTTTAATACAACAAAAACGTCCAAATTTTGATTCCAGAAATTATGGTTTTCAAAAATTAACTCCTCTAATTAAATCCACGGGAAAATTTGATATCGAACAAAGAGAAAATCAAAAAAATAACAACAAATTGATTTATGTTCGCATAAAAAAGAAAGCAACTTCCAGAAAGAAGAAGTAAAATTTAGAATTTTATTTTTTCAAGCTGATGTAAGTAAGTTTCGCCAACAGGTACTTGAGCCTCGTTTATAATGACCCAATTTTTTCCTTTACTAGAAACCTGATCAATTCTAATGATATAGGATCGATGAACTCTTAAAAATTCTAATTTATCGGGTGTTGTGTCAATAAAGTCACCTATTTTACAACGAATTGTGTAGGTTTTTTTAGTAGTAATAATGTCCAAATAGTTTCCTTGTGAATTAACATATAAAATTTGATTTGTTGGTATTTTAGAGTCTACTCCATTAGCTCTAAAATGGTAATATTGATCATTAGGTTTTAACTTTTTGATAGCCAAACGCATTAATTCTCGAGCAATATCTTTATTGTATGTAAGAACTCTAATTCTGAAAAATAAATAGATAAATCCCGCGAATACAATGACAGCCAAACTGTAAAACCACCAACTTTGCCAAAATGGTGGTTGAATTTCAAAAGAATAGGAAAGTTCCTTATCTGAAATTTTTCCATTGGTTATTACTTTTGATTGAAAAGTGTATGATCCAGGAGAAAGAGAGGGAAAACTAATCGTTCTGTTTTTCGTTGAATACCAAGAACTATCTATTTCCTTTAAACGGTATAAATAATTTATTTGCTCACTATTTTTTAGTGAGATCGCCTGAAGCGTAAACTCGATATTATTTTGGTTGTGTTTTAAATTTACTCTTTCTTTAAAGTTATTTCTTTTTTGTTTATTCACCTTAATCTCTTTTAGAGAAAGTGATAATATTTTGGTTGTATTCTTTTCGTTCATATACTGCTTTTCAAAAAAACAAAGTCCTTTTTTCGTGGCTACCCAAACAGTATCATTTAATACTTCAATGTCATCTATATCATTACTTAATAAACCGTCTGAAGTTGTAATAGTCGTTATACGAAAATTAGTTTTTTCTTTATTGAATAAAATTCTATTTAATCCAGTATTGCTGCAAGCCCAAAGCGTTGAATCGTTTTCAATATGAACTTCGTTAATGATATTGTTAGTAAGTCCTTTTTCTCTATTGATGCTATAAATAGTATCATTTTCACGATAAACAATAACCCCAGCATCTTGCGTTGCCATGAAGATGGTATTGGTTAATTCACCCTTATCGATGTCATCAATTCTTACTTTTATAGAGTCAAGAAATGGCTTAGGTTTAAGAACACTATTTTCTTTGACTAATAAGCCTGAAGAGGTTCCTATTAAAAATTTGTTATTATAATAACAAACATCATGAATGTCGTTTGTCAGTTTGTAATGAAGAATGCTATCCTTTCCTACAAAACTGAAATTGTTATTACTAGATTTTAATAGTGGATGCCCGATTTTTTCTGGGAGTTTGTTTGAGTAAGAACTTGCTACAGTTTCGTTAGTTGTATAGTTAAAAAGTATTGCATCGCTATATCCATATAGTTGTCCGTCTTTTTTGTCAAATTGAACCAATGAAATATTGTTGTTTTTTCCTTTGTAAAATATTTCTAAATCATTATTACTAATTTTTCCAATATTCCCATTACTTAAACCAACAAATAATTGATTTTTGTCATCTTTTGTTAATGAAGTAACATGAGAGTCGATAAGTATTTTAATCTTGGGGTTTTTAATATGATAAATACCGTTGTCCAAAGTACTAAACCAATAACCACCTTCTTTATCAATTAATAAATCTGACACCGATTTGTTAGGTAAAAATGTTTGATAGATTTTACCAGAAGCATCTCTAATTTCGGCTCCATTGTTATAGAATCCAACAAAAAAAAGAGAATCATTTATACGTTTAATACCAGTTGGATTCAGGTGTTCTTTGTAATATTTTATAGTTTTATCTTCAGAGAGAACGCCCAACTTTTGATCTATGAAAGCGATTTTGTCATTTTTTAATTTAACAATATCTAGTCTGGAGCTTAGGCTATTTTCTGTGTTAACAAAAATTACTTCATTGGTAGATGAATAATTCGCGTAAACAGCAAAAGCAGTTTTTTGTTGGGGAATTATCCCCAACTTTATATCGTATCCCTCTTGATCATTTCCTTCTATTTTATCATAAAGTTTAGTAAGTGTCCCATTTGAAGTAATTTTGATTAAACCATGAACTCCATATCCACCAGTATAGAGTGTTCCGCTTTCGTCAAAATGGATACTCTTTAAAACTTGATTACTAGCTAATTGTTCTCTAAGCAAATGGTTATAGTTGTAATTATGAAAACCATCAAAATTTGAATTGAAATAAAACAAACTTTTGCTATGGTACTCATAGCAATAAACTCTTCCATTCTTTTGAGGATAAAAATCTAGTACGGTGTTTCCTGGAAGTCCATCTTTCGTTGTGAAGTTTTCAAATTCATAACCATTATAACGCGACAGTCCTTTGTCGGTAGCAAACCAGATATAACCAAGTTTGTCTTGATACATATCGTACACCTCGGAGCTAGGTAACCCTTCATCAATACTAAAGTTTTTGTAAATAAATTCTTGCGTATTTCCTGTCTGAAGAAAAATAATAAAGATTAAAAATGCGAATTGTAACTTCAAGAAAATATGGTTTTTAACAAATGTAATATTAATTATTACATGGAATAAAACTTGTTTTATTGTTCGTCACTAATATAGATGTGTTCGTCACTTTTTCTTTATTTACAAGGGTTTTAGATGTTTTGTTTTAGTTTGCTCTACTTAATTTATAAAAAACGAATGTTTGTCACTTTTAATTATAGGGTTCGTCACAAAGCTTTTTTTAGAGGGTGATTTTTGTTTGTTACAAAATATTTTAGTCACAACTAAAAAATTATCTGCAGTTAAAAAAATTGTTTTAACGATATGATAAGAGAATTAAAAAAACTATTTAAAAAACAAGTAAAAAATGAAAATTATGAAAAAAGCTTTACTCTTTTTTGCAATCTCAATCTTGACAATGAATGTAATAATGGCACAAGATTGTGGGATTTCACCGATAAATTTTACCGATTATGTGATTTCTGGAAATTTTTCTCAGGACAATTCTGGAGATGATGTTATAAATGATGTTGTAATGCTTGGGAATAGTCATACAACTGGTGCTTTTAGGTTAAATACTTTATCGAGTGATTTGAATGGAAATAAATCATTAAAAGTAGGTGATAATATGATTAATTATGATTTAGCAAATGTTAATGGAAGAATGGTTCGCGGAGATTTTGATAATGACGGACATATAGATGATTTCATTTTAATCAATAAAACAGGTGTGTCTAGTATGCGCTTTGATTTATTTAAAAGTAATGGAGCATCTACGCCAATTTTTTCTCAGAGCAGTGTATATTCTTTAAATGGTTATGATCCTGATAAAATAACTGGTAGAGTAGTATCGGGTGATTTTGATAATGACGGTTATTGGGATGATATTGCCGCTTTGTATGATTATGGAAACGGTGAAACTCGAATTCATACATTCCGTTCAAATGGAAATACCTTTGTGTATTCAAGCAGTGTAGGCTGGTGGAATAGTATTGGTTACACTGCATCAAAAGTTACAGACCGAGTTATTTCTGGTGATTTTGATAAAGATGGTCATGTGGATGATATTGCGGCATTTTATGATTATGGTAACGGACAGTTCAGAATTCATGTGTGGTTATCAACAGGAACTAATTTCTGGTACCAAGGTTCTAACGGTTGGTTTCAGAGTAGTCCTTATGCAATTAACAATGTAGATAGAATATCGAAACGCGTAATTTCATTAAACATTGATCGTAAAGGAGAAAATTATGATGATATAGTTGCATTTTATAAAAGACCTATAAATAATGGAGTAACAAGAATGCAAATTTGGAAATCTGACGGAAATTCATTTTTTAAAGTAGCTGTCATAAATCATTCATCGAACTGGGAGCTAAGTCTGAATCCAGATCTAATAACAGGTAGAATCGTCGATTACGACTCTAGGACTTCAGGTTTAACACAAGGCAAACCCTCAGATATTATTGCATTTCATAAAATGTTAGGACTTCAGTATTTGTTTTTTAAATCTAAAAAAACAATCAATAAATATGAATCGAAGATTGAACATTCTCGTCCATTTTACTGCGAATCTAAAAGTAATGGAGATGATGTAGTTATTGAAGAACTAATAAGTACTTATCCAAATCCTACTATATCAACAACAACGTTAGAAATTGATGAATCTTTAATTGATAGCACGAATGAAGTTCAAGTTCATGATGTGTATGGAAGATTAGTTTTTTCAACAAATAGAATTGCTTCAAAAATAAGTATCGATTTATCAAAAGAACTTCCTGGTGTTTATTTAGTTAAACTCATAGAAAGAGAAACTACGCACACTTTAAAGATTATTAAAGAATAAAAAGTTTAATTATTAATAAATCTCATATGGAAAATACAATTAATGTAAAAAATGAATATAATACCTTAGACACACTAAACCAACAATTAAAAAATGCTTCAAGTTTAGAAGTTTCAAAAGAGTATGATGTTTGGGAACATAGATTAGATTCTAACGGTCAAATGGCTCAATGTATTGTGCTAAAAAAGAGTGCTATGCATGGAATGAAAATTCATTTTCAAGAAGATAACAAAGTGAAAATGACTTATATTATTCCAAATAAAATGATGCATGCCTATTTTGGTAAAAGTGAAAAAAGATATCAAAACATTGTTGAGATAATTACGGGAAAAATTAAAGAGTTAGTTTTAGCTCCGAATCAGAAAAAGGCATTTTTAGAATTAGAACAAGTAGTTAAAAAAGCGGTTAGCTAATACGAAATAATTGAAGTATTATAGTCTGACATTTTGGTTTCCATTATTCATCCTTTTCTCTTTTAAAATTGAAAGGGATGAAGCTTTTGTTATATGTCGTTTTGAAAATCAATATGATAAGAAGCAACAAGAAAAGAATAATAGTATCATAGATATTTCAGGAGAATATGAACTGATAAAAGGTTACACACTATTTCTAGGTGGTACAAAAGAGGAAATACTAACTTCTAATTTAATTGTAGAGAAATTATCTGATAATGATTTTGGTTATTATGCAGCGCATAAAATTAAAGGTAGAAGACCTAGCGATCAAGAAGGGATTTTAAGGAATTATAAAGGGAAGTTTCATCAATTGTCTTTTTGCGAATATGATGAGTCAACAGGTTTTTCAAGAAATAATTTCGAAAAAGGTTTTACGTTATATAATCAAGTAATTATAAAGAAAAAAGAAGATAAACTTGTTATAATACAATATGGAGGGAACTTTAGAACGTATTTGTTGTATAAGAAATTAAAGCTTGAAACAGACTTTAGTAGCTACTTAACGGATGCTTTAGATCGTGCAAAAATAGATTATCATGAAAAGTTGACTCAATATCATAGAGCTAAAAATTACGATGAGAGAAAATTGTCAATAGAGTATATTAGATTTAATGAAAGTTGGGCATCAAAACATGTTCATAAAGAAGGTTCGAAGAAATTTGAGAAAACACACTATTATCAAAGCTCGGATCAAGATGGAAAGTTCGAGAAAGAAGATGAATTTTTTTTTCAATTGTTAGAGCGATAGAATGAATAAAATAAAGTACGTTCTAAATTATGTAGTATGGATAATACTATCATTATTGAGTGGTTTAGTTTATATGAAGCTACTTTTAGGTTCAAAATTTGAATCTTCAAATATTTTCTCAGTAATAGCTAATATTTATTACGATATTGCATTGTTGCAAATAGGTACATTAATCGGGTGTATTATAGCTGTCATTTTCGTAACGATAGATTATTTTCACATTAAAAAGAGAATTAAAGTACGAAAGAGACTTTTGTTTTTTCGATTTGTATTGCTTTTTTGTGTAATAATTGTGGTTGGGTTTATTCATTATTTCCTAGAAAAAATCATCGATGTTATTTAATAAAAACAAGATTTTAGTCTTAATATTTTTCTGTACTTTTTTATCCTATTCTCAAAATATGAATTCAGGTAATTCATCTGAATTTTCAAAAGAAGAACTTATAAAAATTGCATTAGATAAAGTAAATGTTGAAAGTTCAAATACAGAATTTATTTCAGCCCAAGTTTTTCCTGGTAATAAAAATGAAACTCTTATTGTAATTCCTGAAGTTGTTAATAAAGAGGAAGATATGTACGAGTTAAATAGTCATATATTCATTATAAATAACAAAACAGGTGTAATTTCTCATAAATTCTTTGAACCTTCTAAAGAAAGTGGTTGGGTTTCTGATGCAATTTATATTGCCGATATTAAAATAGATACAACTACTTACAAGCTTTCTTCAACACACAAAGCTTTTGGAATAATAATTCAATATGTAGGAAGTTCACAACCAAATCCATATAGTAGAAAAGATATTTCGTTATTTACAAAACACAATGCTGCTCTTAAAAAAGTATTAGATTCTTACACTTTACAGGAAGAATCAGGAGTTGTTAATGTAAGTAGTAACGCCTGTTATTCCAATATTAATAAAACAGTCAATAAATTAATTGTTACTGATTCAGTGACAAATGGTTTTTATGATTTATCCGTTAAAAATGTAATTTCAAAATTGGAAAGTTTTAGAGATAAGAATGATGACTGTGAAGTAAAGGAAGAAGTAATTTCTATTAAAAGTCAAGTGTTAAAATTCAACGGGAATATTTACAAAAGATAAACCCAGTGAAAATGCATCTCACCGGATTTATATTTTAATTACTTTGATTTTTTTTTAAAAAAAATATTTATTGAGTTATTGCAGCGTAATCGTTGTTTTATCTCCTTTCAAAAATTTATTGCTAATGAAAGTTACTACTTCAAAACTGTGACGAGTAAGCCAACCTGAACTAAAATTTAGTTGATCAATTTCGGTTGCCTTTTTATAACTGCCATTTGGTTTTTGCTCCGTGTTTTCATTTTTAACAATGAAGTAAACTGATTCATTTTTTGAGGAAAAATGACCTTCTGCGTCAATATCCGAGTTGTTTTTTGTAGTAATTGTTTTTAATGATTCTGTCTCAAGCTTTTTCATTGGAACTATTTTTTCAGAAGAGTCGTCCATATCAATGACGAATTCTTTTCCATAAGATTCAAAAATAAATGCTATCTCAGATTTCATGATTTCTTCGATTTTTTCTTTAGAGCTATAGGCAACTTTGAGCTTTTCGATCGGTCCACCAATATATGAGTACATCGTACCACCTAGTGGCGCCATCTTAGAATCTTTCTCTTTGATATCGTATAAGAAGTAATTTTCAATTTTTTTTGCAGATTTTTTATACTGTTTTTTCACCTCTTTCCAATTTAAAAGTTCTAAGGAGTAATCCGTTTTGTTAAAACTGTAGGTATAATTGATGTGTTCTAATTCGGGTAAAACATTTTTGGTGTTTTTGTAAATGTATGTAGCTAGTTTATAAGCTAGATTAAAATACTTTATATCAAGTATAAAAGTTTCAGGAGTTTCCTCTTTAACATTCACAATGGTTTTAAAACTCGTAGGTTCATCATAAAAAGTGCTGTCGTTTTTCCTAACGGTTTTTTGAAGTTCATGTAAATACACTTTTTGATCTCCTACAGACCAATTAGCAGTGAAAGTTTTTTTAGATTCTTGTGCTTTTACAAAAAAGCTAAAAGCAAAAATAAATAGTAGCGTATTGGTTTTAAGCATTGTTTTGATTTTTGCCAAAAGTATAAAAATGACTTTCGTGTTTTTAGCTCAAAATGCACTTAAAAGTTCTTTTTTTTGATGATGTACTTATTCTTTTAAGAATCAACAATAGAAATTTAAAATCAAAGTAATCCTTTTATATTCCTCAGTAAAAGCATATCTTTGGGGCATATAATAAAATCTGAGATTAAATTTCAAACGGATTATTTAGTTAAGTTTCATTTCTTCAAGGCGATCCTTACAAACTTTTTCCTCTTGCGTTTTAATTTTTTTGCAAATTATATACAGTTCAATGTTTCCATTGTGTTGAGCAATGTATAACAATTGAATTATAACTTATTAATTCTGAAAATAGTCGGAATTAAGTTTAATCATGATAAATTATACCATATGTTAATAATAAAAGTAAAGGACGGAGAGAATATCGATAGAGCTTTAAAGCGATACAAAAGAAAGCACAGAGATACAAAATTGATGAGAGAATTAAGAGAGAGAAGAGAGTATACTAAAGAATCTGTTAGAAGAAGAGCAGAGGTTAAGAAAGCTCAATACAAAGAAAGAATTTCTACTCAGAACGATTAGTTAAAAGCAAAATTTGGTTTTGTAAACCAAACAAAATATTTAAAACTTCTCCAAAGACGTTTGGAGATTCTTTTTCATAGCAATTTCCCACTCAATCTTTGAGTGGGTTTTTTGTATTCAATATCATCGGAAAAATAAATAAGAATTATTTGTCTCTTTTGTGCGATAAACTCATATCTTTGAGATATATAATAAATCTTAGATTAAACTTCAAATGAATTAATAAGTTTAGCTTAAATTTCTTCAAAGCTCATTTGAAAGTCTTCTACTAGTAGCGCTTTAATTTTTTTCTAATTATATAATTATAACATTAAGTACAATTGATTTTATAATACTTAATGGTTTACCCAGTATCTAATTTTCAAAAAAATAAAATGAGGCAACTAAAAATTATAAAGCAAGTTACGAACAGGGAGTCAAAAGCTTTGGATAAGTATTTGCAAGATATCGGAAAAGTAGATTTAATTTCAGCAGAAGAAGAGGTGGAGTTGGCTAGACAAATTAGAGCAGGAAATCAAAAGGCTTTGGATACTTTGGTTAGCGCAAATTTACGTTTTGTTGTATCCGTAGCTAAACAATATCAGAGTCAAGGATTAAAGTTGATAGATTTAATAAGCGAGGGAAACATTGGTTTGGTAAAAGCGGCTCAACGATTTGATGAAACTAGAGGTTTTAAATTTATATCCTATGCAGTATGGTGGATTCGACAAGCCATATTACAAGCTTTGGCTGAGCAGTCTCGTATTGTAAGATTACCCTTGAATAGAATAGGAGATATTAATAAAATAAAAAAATCAATTATAAAGTTAGAGCAGGACAATGAAAGGTATCCTTCTATATATGAGATAGCAAAAACATTGGATATGTCAATAACTAAGGTGAAAGAATCGGTAATAAATTCTGGAAGATATTTATCAATGGATGCTCCATTGTTAGAGGGAGAAAATTCAAATTTTTATAGTGTTTATCATTCTGGTGAATTAACAGAAACGGATAAAGAAATGAACACTCAATCTTTGGAAATTGAGATTAACAGAGTACTAAAAACATTATCACGAAGAGAATCTGATATTATTAGGTTGTTTTACGGTCTAGGGAAAGAGTATTCTATGACATTAGAAGAAATAGGTGAAGTATTCGATTTAACTCGAGAAAGAGTTCGTCAAATAAAAGAGAAAGCACTATTGAGATTAAAGCATCAGTCAAAATCGAAGACATTAGTAGATTTTTTAGGGTAAGAATTTAATAATTCATAAAGTCTGAAAATAATTGAAGTAAAAGACCAGGAGAATAATGATAGAGTCTTAAAGCGAGATGAAATACAATTTAGAAATATTAAATTTATGAGAGAGTTAAGAAATAGAAGATAATTTACAAAAGAATCTGTGAGAGGAAGAGCAGAAATAAAGAAAGCATAATATGTATGGAGCTTTTTTTAAGTAATGATAGTTAATTAAATTATTAAAATAGTTAGAATTAAAAATAAACAGTTACCTTTGACCCGTTCAAGTAGAACAATATTTTCAATTTTAAGGTAGTATCAAGTAACAAGTATCCGAGATTTCTCTTTCCTTTTTATATTTCATCATTACTTTATTTTTTTAAGTGTTTAGAATATTAATAACTTATTTATTATAAGTTATTTATAGTTCTTCTTAAACAATTTTTTTATAAATAATAATAACAGTAACGATGCAAGAAGGTACAGTAAAATTTTTTAACGACTCAAAAGGTTTTGGGTTTATTACATCATCAGAAACAGGACAAGATATTTTTGTTCATAATTCTGGTTTAATTGACAATATCAACGAAGGAGATAAAGTAAGATACGAATCTGAAAGAGGTCAAAAAGGTATGAATGCTATTAATGTTGAAGTAATTTAGACCGATAACAATATTTAAAACTTCTCCAAAGACGTTTGGAGATTCTTTTTCATAGCAATTTCCCACTCAATCTTTGAGTGGGTTTTTTATTTTTCTTAAACCAATTAAATTCACTTTGATTTTTTTGAGATTCTCAATCAATATACTCGGATTGATTAATATTTAAGAAAGTTTACTTACCAAAAAAAAATCTAACTAACTCGACAAAAACAATGCTTTCAGACTATTAAGGAGGAGGAGAGGTGGAAGATTTTGTTTTCTTTTTTTATACTTTATTTTAAAAAGTGTATATTTAATTCGAGGAAAAATTGTTTAATTATAAATTGCTAAAATTCAATAAATCTTATGAGAAAATTAGTGTTGAGCATTAGTTTAATGCTTAGTGTTTCTTTGTCTTTTGGTCAGGATAATATATCTAATTTACCAGATATTATTCCACCAGCACCAGAGGCAATGAAAATGATAGAGTATGGTAGTGTACCAATTAGTTATGCTACAGGAGTTCCTAACATTAGCGTTCCGTTATATAGTTTTAATGCGGGAGGTATTAACTTACCAATAAGTTTATCGTACCACGCAGGAGGTGTTAAGGTGAATGATTCTGATGGTTTAACAGGTTTAAAATGGTCTTTAACTAATGGAAGTGGTAGTATTGACCGTATTGTAAACGGAAGACCAGACGAAGACACTGCTAATAATATTTCTGGTTGGTTTAATTCAAGTCAGAATTTGAACTTTGATAATTTACAGCTAACCGACACACAAAAGAGCTGGATGAAAAATGGTTGTGTAGATGCACGACCGGATGAGTTTAATTTTTCATTGCCATCAGGACAATCTGCTAAGTTTGTTTTTAATGAGAACAAACAACCTGTTTTAATTCCAAATACTGAGAATTTTAAGATTGATTTCTATAATGACTATACGCTTCAATCAGGCTTTAAAATTACAGATACAAGTGGTACTCAATATATTTTTAACACTATCGAGACTAATACTAGTACTGTTGGAGGTGGTGGATTTGGTGTTAATCCATGTTTAACTGCGGGTTATATATCATCATGGAAACTGGATAGTATTATTTTACCTTATAATAATGGGGTAATAAATTATGAATATCATACTGGATATACCTATCAAGAATCATATGTAGGATCACAATGGATTCATCTAGCAGAAGGATATCATTTAGACGGAGTTCCAGCTAACTTACAAAGTTCAAGTATCAGTAATGCTTATGTAAAAAGAGACTTAAAAAAGATTACATTTAATAGTTCTTCAGTTGAATTTTTCTATGCTAATAAAGATACTAGCAACAGTAATTTAGGAAAGAAACTAACTAAAATTAAAGTTAGTAATCCGAGTGAAAAGATAGAAGAATTTGTTTTCAATTACAGTTTAACTGGTAAAAAACGCTTGTTTTTAGATAATATCACAAAAGTAAGTAAGCTAAATGTATTGGAGATTTGGTATCAGTTTGAGTATGAAAATAAAGAAGAGTTTCCAGCTAAAGGAAATTTCTCACAAGATCATTTTGGATACTATAATGGTTATGCAAATAGTCAATTAATACCATCTGGTAAATATGTTATACCTATAAATAGTTGTTCAATATCACCTACAAGATCTTGCCTGAGAGTAGCTGATTATGCTGGAGCTAATAGAGATATTAACGTCAATAAACTTAATACAGGAAATATCAAGAAAATTATTTACCCGACAAAAGGATATACAGAATTTGCTTTCGAACCAAATGAAGCTCATTATAACTCTTATGAGAAGAAGTGGATAGATGTTGATTTTACTGTTTTAGAAAATGCATCTCCATTAGGTAATCAAACACATTACACTAATACCTTTACCTTAAACAATGAACCTTTTGTTATTGAGGATATAATCTTAAACAACTTTGATGGAGCCTTACCTTCAAGATGGAATAAACCTTTAGTGGAATTAGTAGATACTAGCGGAATAGTTTATTATACGAAAACTTTAGACAGATTAGGAGATAATTTAGATGAAACAGTTTCATTTTTAGACAATCTTCAATTACCAAATAAAACGTTTCGTTTTAGAGTAAGTCTCTATAATTACAGTAATACTACATGGGGCATTGTAATTAGAAGCAGTAAAGAACAAAATACCTATGTTAAACATAAGTATTTTGGAGGAGTAAGAATAGCGTCAACTAAAAGTTATAGTGAAAGCGGATTTTTACCTATCACAAAAGAATATAGTTATCAGAAATTTGATGATAGTAATACTTCAAGCGGTGATGTTCTAGGAAGCTATCATGAGTTTAATTACCAAGATAATGTCCTGTATTACTATCCTAAAAACAATAACTATTTTCCATATAACTTTAATAAACTTAATTCTGCCGTTCAAAATACATTAGCACTTAGTAAAAACTCACATGTTTTATATACTAATGTTAAAGAAACATTTAAAAATGGTAGTAATTCGTATCACACCAAAAGATACTTTAGGAATTATGGTGTTAATTTAATTGGAGGCTCATTTCAAGGTTATGCGCATAGTGGTGGTGCCTCGGTTGTAGTTCCTAATTCACTTGAAGATTACAGTAATGGAATGTTATGGAAAGAAGAAGGTTATGATAAATCAAATAACAGAGTTTCTGAAACAGTTTACGATTATAGTTTCTTAAATAGTGATAAATCGGTTTCAGGTTACGCAACAAATTGTAGTAATGTAATTGTAGGAGGAAATGGCTCAACTTATTGCTCGGTTCAGGAATACCAGATGTTTTCTCGTTGGTTTGTTGATAATAAAACCACTAATACTATAATTAATACCAATGGAAATATTATTTCAACAACTGAGAAGTTTTATGATAATGTTTCTCATAAATTACCAACAAGGCAATTTGTAACAAATAGTAAAGGAGAAACGATTATTACAACCACAAAATATGCACATGAACTTAACAACAGTAGGTTAATTAGTGAAAATAGAATTGCAGAACCTTTGCAAGTTGAAGTATCAAAGAAAGTAGGTTCAACAACTACTAAATTGAGTACTCAAAATACGACCTATAAAGATTACGGAAACGGTATTTATAAACCTCACATTGTTAAAGCAAGTAAAGGGACAGCCGCTCTTGAAGATAGAGTTATTTATCATACTTATACTGGTAAAGGAAACCCGAAGGAAATAAGCAAGAAGAATGATGCTAAAATTTATTATGTATGGGGTTATGAAGGTTCAATGCCTATTGCAGAAATAAAAGGATATACTAGTATTAATTCTACCCAATTAGCAGCAATTAACGATGCTATTTCAGCATCTAATTCAGATGTATCTTCCAGTACAGAAGATCAATTAAGAACTAAACTAACAGCTTTAAGAAACGCTTTTGCTAGCACAACGGCTCAAGTTACTACATATACTTATGATAGATTATTAGGTTTAACTAGTGTTACAGATGCTAGAGGATATACGATGTTTTATGTTTATGATGATTTTAATCGTTTAAAACAAGTAAAGGATAAAGACGGAAATATTTTAGAAGAAAATCAATATCGTTATAAAAATTAATAGACTATGAAAAGGATAAAATTTTATATAACAATAGTTATTGCATTGCTATTTACAATAATTAGTAATGCTCAATTTGGTTCTCCTGATGGAGGAGATCAAACAGGTTCTATCACTATTGTTGGAGAACATAATGTGAATGTAAATGATACAGAAAATTATTCAATTTCCGCATCTGGAGTTACTATCTACACGGGGGCTTGGTCTGTAAATGGAGGTAGTATTTTAAGTCAATCAGACACAAATATTACCATAAAATGGACTACAGTAGGTATTCAATTAATTACTTATACAGCAACAAGTTCAAGTAGTGGTACTATGGAAACAATGAAGCCTATTAATGTAAATGGTGCCTCTGGTCCCTCTATACCTTCTGACCCTATAGTTCAAACTCAAAACTGTACAAGTGCTACCTTAAGTAAAGGAAATCCTCCATCAGGAGATACATGGTACTGGCAAGGAACAAATAGTTCAGGTACAAGCACATCTAATTCTAATGCGACATATTCAGTAACAAGCTCGGGAAGATACTATTTACGAGCTAGAAATTCAGATGGACAATGGAGTACTGGTTCTTCTTCTATACAAGTTACTTTAGGAACAATCGGAGGAAGTACTTGGTATGCAGATACTGATGGTGATGGTTTAGGAGACCCAAACACTACTAAAGTTCAATGTACACAACCCTCTGGTTATGTAAGTAATAATAGTGACCAGTGTCCTACAACCAATGGAGGTGGAACATCGAATGGGTGTCCAGCTGGAGCAGGATTAAGTAATGAAAATTATGTTTATAAAATAGTTCCTCAGAAAGCGGTTACTACTATTACTCAGCTTACTCAAAATAAAGATGCTATAAAAAGTGTAGTTTATTATGATGGATTAGGAAGAACTAAGCAAAGTATAGCCATTAAGCAAAGTAGTAATGAAAAAGATATTGTTACTCATGTAGGATATGATGAGTTGGGTAGAGCTGTTAAAGGTCATTTACCTTATGCTTCAACAGCTAATGATGGTTACTTTAAAACAGGAGCAGCCACAGCTAGTGATAATTATTATAAAAATAAATATACAAGTGACATAAATTCATCTGTACCAAACCCATACTCAGAAAAAGCTTTTGACAATTCGCCCTTAAATAGAATTATTAAACAAGCTGCACCTGGATATGATTGGAGAATGGGAGGTGGACATGAAATCAAGTTTGAATACCAAACAAATCATGGTACAGAGGTTAGAGAGTATTATGTAACAACAACAGTTTCGAGTAATACGTACGTACCAACGTTACAGTTAAATACTGCGTCTTCTAATAATTACGGTTATTATGAAGCTGGTGAACTAACAAAAACCATTACTAAAGACGAAAATCATAGTGGAACAACTAAGAATCATACAACAGAAGAGTTTAAAAACAAGCAAGGTCAAGTTGTTTTAAAACGTACTTATAATAATAATGTAGCTCATGATACTTATTATGTGTATGATGATTTTGGGAATTTAACTTATGTTCTTTCTCCAAAAGCTGAACCTCATTCTGCTAAACCAGATTCTGTTGAGTTAAATGAGTTATGTTACCAGTACAGATATGATTATCGTAACCGATTAGTGCAAAAGAAAATAGCAGGTAAAGATTGGGAATATATAGTTTACGATATTCTAGATCGTCCTATTTTAACACAAGATGGTTTACAAAGGCCTTCGAAGAAATGGAACTTTACCAAATATGATATTTTAGGAAGGGTAGTTTATACAGGGATTTATACGCATGGAAGTTTGCTTACACAAACTCAGATGCAAACTCATGTAAATGCTACAAACAATACAGATGCTGAATTATATGAAACAAAGCTAACCTCAAGTGGAGGCTTAGGAATTTATTATAGTTATAGTGACTTCCCTAGTACTAGTTTAGAAGTTTTAACGGTTAATTATTATGATAATTACAATTTTAACAGAGCAGGAACTGGAACCTCTGTAAGTAACGTATATGGTGTTAATTCCATTACAAATGTAAAAGGCTTAGCTACAGGTTCTCGTGTACGAATATTAGAAACGAACAACTGGACTACCACAGTAAGTTATTTTGATGAAAAAGCACGACCTATTTATGTGTATACTAAAAATGACTATTTGTCGAGTACAACAATATTAAAAAGTAAATTAGATTTTTCTGGTAAAGTTTTGGAAACGACAACAACCCACACCAAAACAGATGATAATTTACCTACAATTACCATAGTTGATAAGTTTGAATACGATCATGCAAATAGGCTTAAAAAACAAACTCAAAAAATAGGAAGTCAAGCAGAAGAAGTATTGGTATACAATACTTATGATGATTTAGGTCAATTGATTAGTAAAGGTGTTGGAGGAAAGACCAATCAAAGCAGATTACAAACTGTTGATTATACCTATAATATTAGAGGCTGGTTAGAGCAGATTAACAATACGGCAAGTTTAGGAAATGATTTATTTGCTTTCAAAATTAATTACAATAACACATTACATAGCGCTACTAAATTATATAACGGAAATATCTCAGAAACAGAATGGCGTACAAAAAATGATAATCAATTAAGATGGTATAAGTACGATTATGATGATTTAAATAGGATTGTTAAAGCTACAGATAATGCAAATAAGTACAGTTTGCCCACTGTGAAATATGATAAGAATGGAAATATAACCCGATTACAACGTAGAGGTCATAGAAATTCAAGTGCAACAAGTTTTGGATTGATGGACGATTTGGTGTACACCTATGCAAGTAGAAGTAACAAATTAACAAGAGTACAAGAAACATCTTCAGGAAGTAGTACTTTTGGATTTAAAAATGGTTCTAATGCAACTACTGAGTATTTTTACGATGTAAACGGAAATATGCTTAAAGATTATAATAAAGGTATTAATTATGATATATTATATAACCATTTAAACTTACCTAAAAGAGTAGTAATTGGAGGAAAGTATATCAACTATAAATACGATGCATCAGGAAATAAAGTAAGAAAAATTGTAGATGATGTTGTTACTGATTATGCTGAAGGCTTTGTGTATGAAAAAAGTGGAACAGGAACAAAAACATTACAATTTTTTAACCAAGCAGAAGGTTATGTTCAGGTTGATAATAATGGAAATTTTGATTATGTTTACCAATACAAAGATCATTTAGGAAATATCCGTTTAAGTTATACTGATAATAATAACGATGGTATAATTTCATCAAGCACTGAGATAGTTGAAGAAAAAAATTATTATCCATATGGTCTGACCCATCAAGGATACAATAATAATACTTTGAGTATAGGAAATAGTAATGCACAGAAAAAAGGTTTTGCTAATGAGGAATTTGAGGAAGAATCCGGTAAAAATTCGATAGCTTATCAATGGAGGGATTATGATCCCGCATTAGGGAGGTTTTACAAATCAGATAGGTTTTCTGAAAAATATTATCAAGATAGTCCCTATCATTTTACCAAGAATAATCCTGTTTTTTTTAAAGAAATTAAGGGGGATTCAATTTGGGTTTATAATGAAAATATAGGTCTAGCAAGATCATCAGGAATTGGCAAACATGCATTTATTAGAGTAAAAACAGAGAAAATTGATGTAATAATTGAGTTAACTGGCCCATCAAAAGGAAGAAAAACTGGAACTCCAAGTATTAAGAAATTTAACCCTAAATATTTTAAAAATGGAAGAGGTTATGTAAGTGGTGCTCTTTTGATTGAGCCTAAACTTGATAATACTAACAATAGAATGGAGAAGGGAATTCTAGGTTTTTTTAAATATTTTAGTGAACAAGATGATGATGGAAATTATAAAAATTTACCTACATATGGGCCACTAGGTCCAAATTCAAATGGTTTTGTTGTAGCTTTGATATATTCAGCAACAGGAGTTCAAGTAGGACTAGGTAAAGATGGTTTTGGTCAGAAAAAAACAAAGTTTTATGAAAAACAATTATTGAAATTTTTTACAGAGTTGCAGAAGAAAGGACCTGAAGCTGCAAACAAAATTTTAAAGACAATAGAGGAGTGGGCTAAGCAAGCTTTAAAAAAACAGGAGAAAGAAAATAATAAAGAATAATTTTAGAATGAAAAATTTAAAAAGTATTTTATTAAAATTTAATAATAAGAAGAAGTGGCTATTTATTTTATCTTTTATAATTGTTAACATATTTGTTCTATATAATATTAAAGAACTAAATAGTTTAAATTCGAATATTAATTTAATGTTTCTTTTTTTATTAATTGAAATGTTTGATATACTCAATTACTATGTAGCCGGTTTTATCTATACGTTATTTTTAGGGTTCCTTATTTATAGGAATTTATTAAAGAATAAGTTGTTGAATAATTTAATTATTATTTTAATTGTACTTTTATTGACAATACCGTTCCTATATTTAGCGAAGAAATAAAAAATATGAAAAATAGTACTTTACTTTTTATAATATGCATTTTGTTGTCTAGTTGCTCTAGTGAGCATAGATTAATTGAGTTAATAGAAGATAAACCTAAAATTATTAAAATAGAAAAGTCTTATTTAAATGCAAAGATTATAGGAAAAAATAAGACAGGGTTTATTCTCTTTACTAGAAATTCATTTGAAACTAATAAAGAATGAGCAGATAGCCCTTGCTCCCGCCAGTTTGTAACTAGTGGCGAGTATGAGTAAGCAATTAGAAATATGCTATAATATATAACCATGTTATTTGTTTAGATAGCGTGGTTTTTTTATTTTGGTATTGCTATGAGTAGAAATTATAAATTTCATAATAAACAAGGATTATACTTTGTTAGTTTTGCAACTGTATATTGGATAGATGTATTTACACGTCAAAATTATTTTGATATACTAGTTGATAGTATAGAATATTGTAAAAAAGAAAAAGGTTCACAATTGTTTGTATACTGTATTATGCCAAATCATATCCATTTTATTTTTCGTTCTTCCGAAGGAAAACCATCAGAATTATTAAGAGATTTTAAAAAGCACACTTCAAAAAAACTGATACAAGGCATAATAGATAATCCACAAGAAAGTAGAAAAGAATGGTTATTATGGATGTTCAAACGTGCTGGAAGCAAACAATCAAATATTCGAAACTATCAATTTTGGCAGCATCATAATAAACCTATAGAACTTTGGAGCAATGAAGACATTAAACAAAAGATAAATTATATTCATTTAAACCCTGTTGTAAGTGGTTTTGTTAGCAATCCAATAGATTGGAAATATTCAAGTGCTAGAAATTTTAGTGGAGATCATTCAATATTAAGAACTGATGATTTGGGTTTTGCGATATCAATATAAAGAAGATTAATAATTACCACAAGGTACAAACTGGCGGGATAGGGGGAACAATAAGAAGAAAAAATAAGAGTACGGATCTAACTAGTAATTTAAAAAGAACTAATTAATAATAAAAATGAAAAACCTTATCTCAAGAATAATTTTATTTGGAATTATATTTTGTGTTTATGAATATAAAATCACAACAAATTTATACAGTATAATTTCGTCTGTATTGATACTTTTGGGAGTTTATATAACATACAAGGAAGATAGAGAGTCTAATATTTACAATATAGTATCTAATTATCTATTTTGGATATTTCTTTCAATTACAGTTTTAACAATTAAACAAGAGAATGTTTTAAATTTATACAATATATTTCCACGACTTCTTGTAATAAAACTTATTCCCTTAATTATAACTTTTATTAAGTTCAAAAAAATTGAGGTGCCAAGTACTTTCTTAAGTAAGGTGTGGATATTTACTATTTTTCTGTATATGGTTGAATTGTTATATAATTCAACCCATGGTTTAAAAAA
This sequence comes from Tenacibaculum sp. MEBiC06402, assembly GCF_049239625.1. Taxonomy (NCBI): domain Bacteria; kingdom Pseudomonadati; phylum Bacteroidota; class Flavobacteriia; order Flavobacteriales; family Flavobacteriaceae; genus Tenacibaculum; species Tenacibaculum sp. MEBiC06402. The sequence goes on along the minus strand of NZ_JBMKKT010000094.1, from coordinate 243,668 downwards.
CTTATTTTATTATACTGGAATAATTTCTTCAATTGAACTTGTATTTATTCTTTTAAAAATAAAAGAATGGAAACCAAAAATCAATTCGGTTGTAAGTCTTTTTAAACAATAAATAGAGAATAGTTTTTGTGAGATTTATTAATAGATAAGTTAAATATATCCCGATAGCGCGGATTTATAATCCGTGCAACATCATAACTTAATATTGTATACAATTTATAATAGCTCAGAAATTATTTCCGAGCTATCTTTTTAGTGTTATATAACGTTATTATTCCCAATACATTTACTGAACTTAGTATTCAGTAATAAGTTTGTAGATTTACTTCCCAATACAAAAGTTAGAGAAAATATGACCTAGAATATCTTTGTCAACGTCGTATTCTCCTGTGATGTTACCTAGATGACGTAAACATTCACGAATATCAATAGCAAATAAATCTGATGAAATTCCCAGTTCAATTCCATTGGCAACAGAATTGATACTTTCTAAAGCATTGTTTAATGCTTCAAAGTGACGAGAATTGGTAACAATAGTTTCGTTATTACTCAAAGCCCCTTTATTAACTAAAGATGTCAACTCACTTTTTAAAGTATCAACACCAATTTTTTGCTTAGCAGAAAGTAATAAAGCGTTTGGAATCGTATTCTTTAATTCTTCAATTTCGGTTTCAGATAAAGAATCAATTTTATTAGCAATAACTAATAATCGTTTATGTTCGAATCGTTTTTGAACAATTACTAACTCTTCCTTAATTTTTTCGCGTTTTTCTTTCTTAGAAGTATCAAACAAATAAATAACTAATTGTGCATTATCAGCTTTTTCGTAAGCTTTTTGAATTCCAATACTTTCTACAACGTCCTCGGTTTCTCTAATTCCTGCGGTATCAATAAAACGGAAAGCAACACCATCTATAATTAATTCATCTTCAATAGCATCACGAGTTGTTCCTGCAATATCAGATACAATCGCTTTTTCTTCGTTTAATAATGCATTTAACAAGGTAGATTTACCAACATTAGGTTCACCAATAATAGCAACAGGAATCCCGTTTTTCATGGCATTTCCAAAAGCAAAACTGTCAATTAATCGTTTTAATACAGATGAAATTTTATCGACTAAAGCATTAAACTTTGTTCTATCCGCAAATTCAACATCTTCACCTGAAAAATCTAACTCTAATTCGATTAATGCTGCAAAATCTAATAATTGTCCACGTAACTCTTTTAATTCATTGGTAATTCCACCTCGCATTTGTTGAATTGCCATTTGATGCGAAGCTTCAGAATTAGAAGCAATAACATCAGCAACAGCTTCGGCCTGACTTAAATCCATTTTACCATTTAAGAAAGCACGCATCGTAAATTCTCCATTATCTGCCATTCTACATCCGTTACGTAAGAACAATTGCAAAATTTCTTGTTGAATAAATACAGATCCATGACAGGATATTTCTGCGACGTTTTCTCCTGTATATGAATTTGGATTTTTAAAAACCGAAACTAAAACTTCATCAATAATGCGTTCATTTTCCACGATATGACCTAGATGAACGGTATGTGTTTTCTGGTCTAATAAAGATTTGTTTTTTCGAACAGACTTAAAAAATTGACTAACAATTTTAATAGCATTTTCTCCAGAAAGTCTAATTACAGAGATAGCACCAACTCCAGATGGAGTAGCCAAAGCAATAATAGTATCGTTAACGTTTGTTTGCAAATCGAATATTTTTTGCAAATATAATGAAGAGTTGTTCAGCTATAGCAGTAAAATGATTCTTGTTATAGATAGGGTATTAATATGTTTTTTCATATTTAATGACTTTTTATTGTTAAAAAGTGTCAAAATAATCCAATTACTGTAACAAAATTGGCGGTTAACAGTCTATTAAGTATAACTAATCATTAAAAAAATGCGAAAAGATAAACAGTTACTTGTAATTACACATTTAAGTCAATTATTAGATTTAGTTTCTGGTATTGGTGGATTTTTGGTTCCATTAATATTATGGGCAATAAAGAAAGATGAAGTGGAAGGTATGGATGAGCATGGAAAAGCAATTTTGAATTTTAGAATTAGTATGTTCTTGTATGTTTTATTATGCATACCTATGATATTATTATTTGGCTTAGGATTATTAGGGTTTTTGGTATTAGGAATTTTCTATTTCATTTTCCCTATTATGAACGCCATAAGAGCAAGCAATGAAGAAGAGCCAAATTATCCATTTAGTATATCATTTTTTTAATTGGAAAATTTAATTTATTTGAATTAGTGAAAAGCCCCTTTAAAAAGGGGCTTTTCTGGTTTTGGATTTTGGTATATTTACTAAAATTAAAAATGCATGCCCTATGAGAAATTTTAGAATTTTGTTTATCGCCTTCTTGCTAGCTTTTCAAAGTAATTCACAAATCAATAAACTGAATACGGTTAGAAATTCATTACCAGTTATTCATATTAGTTCACAATCATCAGTAAAAAATCAAGGTGTAAAATTCACATGTACAGCATTTGCTATTGCCGCTGCTTTTGAAACGTTTCCTGGAGTTCCTAAAGATTTAAGTGAAAAATACTTGTATGCTTTTCAAAAAGGATATCAGTTTAATAATAAAAGTATTACGAGAGGACATAAATTAGAGTTTTATATTCCATCACTACAGAAAGACGGTATAATTGAGGAAAAATATTTGCCATATGAATTAGATTATAAAAAGGTTCAACCAATGACCGAAACAGAATTTGGTAAATATTTATACGAAGGTGAAGTTGGTTTTTTTAATCTAGTACTTAATTACAAAGATAAGGCTGTCGTTTATTTAGATCAATATGAATATCTTAATTCTGAAAAGGTTAGAAATGTTGAGTACATAAAACAACAATTAAGAAATGGAATAAAAGCCATTCCTGTTTCATACGTATTGTACGCACCAGCATGGAAAGGATTTTCAACACGAAAATATAATACAATTACTCCAAATGTAGGTTTTAAGGTGAAAACTATTACAGGTAATTATGTTACGTATAATCAAGCTAAAGGTTTGTTTGGTAAAGATTTAAACTCTAAAATAGTGAATAACCAAGTAATAATGGAAACCACTGATTTAGACAGTAAATATATGGGCCATGCAGTTGTGATAGTTGGCTATGATAACGAAGGTTTTATCATCAAAAACTCTTACGGACCTTCTTGGCGATTTGGAGGATATGAGCGTATTAGTTATGATTTTCATGAAATTCTTTCTACTGAGGCGTTGATTATAAAATCAGTAAAAACAAAAAACAAAAAATGGTGGAGGTGATATATAATTACTTACGTATAAAAATATTCGTGTAGTACCACTTGTTATTTGAGCTTTGTTTAGCTGTTAAGTGAAAGTGAGTATAGTTTCCTTCTATATTTTTTCTATGACCATCGCTGTTCAACCACCCATTTACAACCGATGAAGCTGAACTATAACCCGAAGCAACATTTTCCGCTGTTGCTTTTGCTTGAGCATTTGTTTGAAGATAGTTACTTCTAGAACTAAAATTATCATGTGAAATTTTACCATCAGCAATCATATAGTCTGTATGATTATCAGTTTGAGTTTTAATAATATTCAAAACTTTTAGATATGGCAAACCTTTACTGTTTCTATGATTATTAATAAGTTCAAGAATGTCTTTTTCGTAAGAAGAAGAGTTACTAGTATCATCAATGATTCCGGCATTATCACTATCAGAACTACATGAAGTTATTATAAAAATAAGTGACAAGATTAAGATAGGTTGTAAATATTTCATTTCTAGGGGATTTAAATCGCTTGCTTTATAAAGTCTTCATATTCATAGTAAAACAACTCAAATTGTGTCATAGTCTCTACAAAAAACTCATAACAATCTCTCCAGGTATTTTTGTTATGAATACTAAACTTTTTCTCATGTAAAACGTATATTCTTCGAATATATTTTCCGCTTTCTAATTGATAATTATCATCAAATATTACTTCCGGCAAGTATTCAGATTCTAATATTTTTCTTAAAGATAGTAATTGGTCGTAAAGTAATTCGTTAGCAATTTCATCTGGATGTTCAAAATCTAAACAAACAAATGCCTTTTTTCTGTCAGCTTGAAACTTAAAGGAAAATCCTTTGATTTTTGTATTGTATAACAACCATTTTCTTGGAAAAGATTTTCCAAAACTAGTCCAAAATTCTTTACGTATGCGCGCCGATTCTTCTTTGCTAAACATTGTATTTGTGTATTGGGTTGGTTAGTAAGCAATATGCAGATATAATATTTTCTTTGCTAACTGCTAACTGCTAACTGCTAACTATAATCTTTATCCATGCACTTTAGCAATGGTACCTCTATTTTTCATCATATCAGCCTCAAAAGCCAATAAAGCATTCCACTTTTTATCTACAACTTCTCTGTCCATGTACTTTCTGGCATATCCTAAGAATAACGTATAATGGTTTGCTTCAGAAATCATTAAATCTGTGTAAAATTTAGATAACTTTTCGTCTTCCATATTATCAGCAAAAACTTTAAAACGCTCACAACTTCTAGCTTCAATTAGGGCAGCTACTAATAAACGGTGTACTAAAGCTTCTTTACGATCATGTACTTTTGGAAAAAACTTTTGAAGATTTAGAGCATAATCATTTTTCGTAGCTTGTCCTAATACCATTCCTCTTTCAATCATTACTTCATGTACCATTCTAAAGTGTTCCATTTCTTCAATGGCAATATCACTCATATCTTTAACTAAATCAGTTTCTTCTGAATAATTAATAATAATTGAAGTAGCATTTCCAGACGCTTTAATTTCTGCAAAAGCATGATCAGTTAATAATTGTTCTAATCCATTACTGGCAACATCTACCCATGACGTTTCAGTGTCAAATTTTAATCCTAACATAATTTTTTAAAAGACAGTAAGTAAAATAGTGGACAAAAATACTAAAACTAGCGTCTATTTGTCGAGTATTTTGTTAATTTTGAAGAACAACTCATAGAAAAAGAAACCTTTAACCATGAAAAAAATATTATTTAGTCTATTAATTGTACTTGTTACAATTGCCAGTTGCAAGAAAAAAGAGAAAGTAGAGAGCGATGTAAATGCCTATACGAATTACATTAGTGTTTATCCTGAAAAATCAATTTCTGTTGTTCCAAATCTGAAATTTTACTTAAATAAAAAAGTAGATGTCGATAAGGTTTTAGATGATGTCATTTCAATGTCTCCTGAGGTTAAAGGGAAAGTTCTTCTTGAGGATAATATACTTTCATTTGTTCCTGAAAAGAAATTAGAAAGTAATAAAGAGTATGTTCTGAATTTACATTTAGATAAACTTTATAATAATGTTGAAAAAGATTTAAAGACATTTACAGTTTATTTGAAAACCAAAGCATTAAGTTTCGGAGTTGCTATAAAATCACCATCTATTTATGATAAAAACTGGTATTATGTTGAAGGAACAGTTACAGCAAGTGATGTTGTTGATGGTAAGAAACTATCAGACATTATAAAATCTAAATATGACGGAAGCTCAAAGGAAATCACTTTTGATGTTACAGATGATTTTGCTTCAACAGTAAATTTTAAAATTGATAGTTTAAAGAGAGGAGATGAAGATAAATCTTTAAAAGTAACTTGGAATGGAGCTGCTGTAAACTCAGATTCTAAAGGAGAACGAGAATTGTTTATTACTGGTAAAAACAATTTTAAGGTCTTATCTTTTGATGTATTTGATGCAGGTAAAAAACGTATCGAAATTCACTTTTCAGATGTTTTACAAGAATCACAGAACTTAAAAGGCTTAATTCAGTTTGTTGATACCAAAACTCAGGTATATACCTATAATATCAAAGGAAATGTGGTAACTGTTTATCCTACTAGCACGCGAGAAACAAAATTAGATATCGAAGTGTTTAAGGGAATAAAGAACTCCGAAGGATACACGTTGAAAAACAATGTTGTTCGTAGTTTATACTTCACACAGTTAAAGCCTGAGGTAAAGTTTGTAAAGAGTGGAACTATCTTACCAAACTCGAATAACTTAAAAATAAACTTTAAAGCTACAAACCTTAGAGCTGTTGATGTTTTAGTTTATAAAATTTATAAAAACAATGTTTTACAGTTTCTACAAAACAATAATTTGAATAATAATGGAGATTTACGCTACGTAGGTCGTCCAACTGCTAAGTATACGGTAAATCTTGGAGATCAAGGTTTAGATTTAACTCAACCAAATGCTTTTGCAGTAGATTTAGCTGAGCTTATAGAAGTTGAAAATGGAGCTATGTATCGCGTTGAATTATCATTTCCTAAAGCATATTCAAATTATTCATGCGACGGTGACAGTAAGAAAGAAACAATTACTTTTGGTAAGAAAGAAGTAGATACTAGGCAGTTTGACAAAGCAAGAAGCTATTCGTATTATGATGATTATTATTATGATGAGGAGTATGAGTATAATTGGAGTGAACGAAAAGATCCTTGTAAAAATTCGTTCTACCGAGATACAAAAATTAGTACTAATATTTTAGCTTCTAATATCGGTGTAATTGTTAAAAAAGGAAACAATGACAAGACTTTTGTTGCTGTAACAGATATTACCACAGCTAAACCAATTAGCGGGGCAAAAGTAGAGTTAATCAATTTGCAGAAACAAGTAATTACCTCAGGTAATTCAAATGCGGATGGTATTGCTGAGTTTGATCAAGTAAAAGGAGCATATTTTGCTGCTGTTTCTAATATAAATAGCACAACTTATGTAAAATTGAATGACGGGAATGCGCTTTCAATGAGTAAGTTTGATGTTTCAGGTTCAAAATTACAAAAGGGAATTAAAGGATATATTTATGGAGAAAGAGGTGTTTGGAGGCCAGGCGATCAGCTATTCCTTACATTCGTTTTAAATGATAAGGCCAATCCAATTCCAGAAAGGCATCCTATTAAATTTGAATTAGTTAATCCACAAGGAAAAATAATCGATGAGCATATAACTTACAAGAACGCACAAAATATTTATACCTATGCTCCAAAAACAGAGCAAGATGCTATTACAGGAAATTGGAGAGTACGTGTTAATGTTGGTGCAGCAAAATTTCATAAGAATCTAAAAATTGAAACAATTAAACCTAATCGTTTAAAGATTAAGTTTAACACGGATAACAAAATAGTAAGAGCATCAGAGGATATCAATGGAAATATCGAAGTAAAATGGTTGCACGGTGCAATTGCGAGAGGTTTAAAGTATGATATTGAGTCAAAGTTTACGCAAACAAAAACTGAATTCCCGAACTTTGGTAATTATACGTTTGATGATGTAACACGAAATTTTAACACTGCTACAAGTACAATTGCTTCGGGCAATTTAGACGATGAAGGAAAGACATCATTTACCAAAAAACCAAATTTAGGAAGTAGAGTTCCTGGAATGGTAAAAGCAACTTTTATTACTAAAGTTTATGAAAATGGTGGCGATTTTAGCACAGATGTATTTAGTATAAAAGCTTCTCCTTATAAATCTTATGCTGGTTTAAATAAAGCTGAAGAACAACAATCTAAAAATTACTTATTCACTGATCAAGATTATACATTCAACGTTGCAGCTGTAAATGAAGAAGGAAAGGGAATAGCCAACAATTTAGAGGTTAAAGTGTATAAAATGAGTTGGAGATGGTGGTGGAATTCCTCTAGTAACGGATTGTCATACTACGATGGTTCTACTTATCATACGCCTTACACAATGAAACAAGTAACTACTACGAGTTCTGGTAAAGGTTCATTCAATTTAAAAATTAGTAAAAACGACTGGGGAAGATATCTGATAAAAGTTCGAGATAAAAATAGTAACCACGTAACATCTTCTGTAGTATATTTTGACTGGCCATCTTGGTATGGAAAGAAAAGAGGAAGTCAGGATAAAACAAATGCGACGATGCTCGTATTCTCAAGTGATAAAGATGCTTATAATGTCGATGAAAAAGCTACAATTAAATTTCCATCATCAGAAGGAGCAAGAGCTTTGCTTACTATAGAAAACGGAACTGAAGTCTTAGATTATTTTTGGGTTGATACGAAGGATAAACAAACAGATTTTACATTCCCAATTCTAGATACTTACACACCTAATGTGTTTGTAAATATTTCGTTGCTTCAAAAGCATACTCAAACTGAAAACGATTTACCGATTAGGATGTATGGTGCGATTCCTCTTTTGGTTAATGATCCGAAAACAAAATTAGAACCACAAATTCAGTTAGCAGATGAGTTAAAACCAGAGAGTACTGCAACCTTTAGAGTGAAGGAGGTAAACTCAAAACCTATGACCTATACAGTGGCAATTGTTGATGAAGGTCTTCTAGATTTAACTAGATTTAAAACACCAAACCCATGGCATACGTTTTATGCAAAACAATCATTAGGAGTTAAGACTTGGGATGTTTTTGATGATGTTATTGGTGCTTATGGAGGAAGTGTCAACCAAATTTTGAGTATTGGAGGAGATGAAGCTGAAGCTGGAAGTAAAAATAAGAAAGCAAATCGTTTTAAACCTATGGTAAAGTTCTTGGGGCCATTCCAATTAGGTTCGGGAGAAGTAAAAACGCATAGTGTTAAAATTCCAAATTATGTGGGTTCAGTAAGAGCGATGGTTATTGCTTCAGATGTAAATAATGAGGCCTACGGAAATGATGAGAAAACGGCATTTGTAAGAAAACCAGTGATGGTGTTAGCATCATTACCTCGAAAAATAACTCCGCAAGAAACGGTTACATTACCAGTTACGGTTTTCGCAATGAAAGAAAACGTGAAAAATGTAAAAGTGGAGATTAAACCAAATGAATCTTATGAAATAGTTGGAAGTAATACGCAAAACTTATCATTCAGTCAGCCAGATGAAAAAATGGCTTATTTTACTTTAAAAGTTAAAGATTTTAAAGGTATTGGAAAGGTGAGAGTCGAGGCAAGTTCTGGTTCAGAAAAAGCATTTTATGAAGTTGAAATCGATGTGTTAAATCCAAATCCTATTACAACTGAGGTTAAGGAGATTGTTTTAAAAGGAAACGAAGAGAGTACTATAGACTTTACAACTTTTGGTACAAAAGGAACAAATACAGCGAGTATCGAGCTTTCTACATTACCTCCTATGAATTTTACGGATCGTTTAGAGTATTTAATTCGTTATCCACATGGTTGTGTAGAGCAAACAACTTCAGGAGCTTTTCCACAGTTATACTTGAATGATTTATTCGATTTGCCAGAAGAGAAGCAAAAATCAATGGATAGAAATGTAAAAGCAGCTATTCAACGTTTATCAGGTTTCCAGCGCTCTAATGGTGGTTTATCTTATTGGCCAGGATCAAGTTATACTAATGATTGGGGAACTTCTTATGCAGGACACTTTTTAATTGAAGCTTCAAAGAAAGGTTATGTTTTGCCAATTGGTTTTAAATCGAAGTGGATAAATTATCAGAAGAATGCTGCTAGAAATTGGAGATTCGATTCAAAGAAGTATTATAAAAATGATTTAGCACAGGCTTACAGATTATATACATTAAGTTTAGCTAATAGTCCAGATTTAGCTTCTATGAATCGTTTAAGAGAAACTAAAGGTATTTCTAATCAAGCAAAAAGAAGGCTTGCTGCTGCGTATGCAGTTATTGGAAAAGGATCTATAGCAAAGTCAGTTTTAAGCACATTAACTGAAGAATCATACACAAAAAGATATTATTCTTATTATGGTTCTGAAGTAAGAAATAAAGCTATGGCTTTAGAAACTTACACATTAGTGGGTGATGATGTGAAGGCTATTAAGTTGGCAAAAGAAATTGCAGAAAGTTTATCAAGTTCAAGATGGATGAGCACACAAACTACATCATATGGTTTATTAGCAATGGCTCAATATGCATTAAAGAATGGAACTGACAAGGGAATTATTGCAGATTATACATTTAATTCAAATACAAATGGAATAACTTCGGCTAAATCTATGGTGATTAAGGATTTAAAAGACGTTAAAAATCAAAACTCTTTTAAAATTTCGAATAAGTCTGAAGGTGTCCTATATGTTAGAGTTTATAACAAAGGAATATTACCAGTAGGTCAAGAAAAAGTAATTCAAAAGAACTTGGAAATTTCTGTAAACTATAAAGACAAAAACGGAAACCCAATTGACGTATCTAGTTTATCTCAGGGAACCAACTTTATTGCGCAAATCACAATTAAAAATAGTACTGAAGAGAATGTAGAAAATATTGCGTTAACACAGTATCTTCCATCAGGTTGGGAAATTGTAAATACACGTTTTACTGATTTTGGAAGTAATACAAACTCTGATAGCGTTGATTATACCGATATAAGAGACGCAAGTGTAAGTAACTATTTTACCCTTAGAAAGTATCAATCTAAAACATTTAAGGTGTTGATGAACGCATCTTATTTGGGAGATTATTATTTACCGGGAGTTCAAGGTGAAGCCATGTACGATAACGATTATTTGGCAAGAACGCAAGGCCAATGGATTAAGGTTACTAAATAAGATTTTACTCAATAAATTAAAAAACGCCCAACAATAAAAAGTAGGGTGTTTTTTTATATCGTACCTTTAGTTATCCCGTAATAAACATGTTCATAACGAATTTTTCTACACTCATAACCTTTTCCTTTCAATGATAAGATATATTTATAATATTTGAACATAATCAATTTGTTATCAATTAAATTAACTAACCATGAAAACTAAATACTTAACTTTCTTATTAGCGACATCTTTAATTGTTGCTTGTAGTATAAACAAAAAAGACAAATCAAAAGAAGGAACTAAAGAAACAATAAAAGAGTTAGCATCATTTTCTAAGGACTCGGTCGAATATAGTTTTGTGTTTTTAGGATGTAATCGAGTTGATAGACATCAGGAGTATGATACTACAGCTACCAATGGATCTACGGCTAACTTATATGCAATGAAAAGAATTTGGAACGAAGTTGCAAATCTTGATAATAAACCTGATTTGTTCTTCTTTTTAGGAGATATGGTATTGGGAGAAACTACTACAACAAAATTAGATGATCAATTAAGTAATTGGGTAAATTTATACAAAGACACCAATTTTAGTTCTATAAGCACTTCTGGCATTGAAACGGTTGCAGTTCCTGGGAATCATGAAATGTTATATTGGGCTGATTATGGTGTAAAAGGTCATGATGAATGGCCGTTAAAAGGTTCAACGGAAATATGGATGAAACATATGTCCGAATTTATGCCTAAAGATAGAGCTGTAGTAACTGGAAATGATAGTATTAATAATCAAATGACTTTTGCCTTTACACGAAAGAATATTGGGTTTATACTTATGAATACTGATACATATAATACTCCAACAACGGAAAATCCTTATGGGTTAGAAGGACAAATTCCAACAAATTGGATTATTAATAAAGTAGAAGAGTATAAACAAGATAGCTCTATCGATCATATTTTTGTTTTGGGCCATAAACCTTATTATATCTATGAAAATGGAGAGATAACACCAAAAACAGGTCATGCAGGGTTTCCAGAAGGACCAGTTCTTTGGCCAAAATTGAGAGATAATGATGTTATTGCTATGCTTTCAGCTCATAAACATGATTATCAGAGAATGCAGCCAGAAGGTAATAAAACCTATCAAGTAATTGCTGGTAACGCAGGTAGCCCAGGTGAAGCAACATTTTTTGGATACACAAAAATAGATGTAATGAGTTCAGGAGAAATTCAATTAACCTCTATGGGATTCGATAAGGGAAATCCATATTATGCTTCGGTTCCTAATAACCCAACGACTATAAGAGATCAAACAATTCTCACTTCGTCTAAAAACGCGAATCCATATTCAAATTAATTAAACCTCAGGAGTAAATTAACTTTAGTAAATTTGCTCCTGTTTTTATTTAATATAGCTAATATGAAAAAGAATATACTATGGTTTGCTATCGCTCTGTTATCTTTTACTTCTTGTATTGTTAAAAAAGATTATATCAATAGGGTTGTTAAAGAAGGGAACTTCGAAAATTTTCAAAATAAAACTGTTTTAATAACTGGTTTTGAAAATATCAGAGCGAATAATTTTATTAATACTTTTGAAAAAAACTTCGCTACAGATAGTTTATTTGTTGATTCTTACATTAATGAGTTTATCACAGAAGCTATAAAGTCTAATTTGTTTGCAGAGTATATAATTGATGTACATCCCATATTGGATGAGCTTAACAAGGGAATTAATGCAGATAGAGAAGTGTTAAATGAAGTGTTTACCAATTCAGAAACTGATTATATTTTAAGTTTTTCAAATTTTGAAATTACCAATCGATTGGAAACTACTTATAATCCTGCTGTTGGTCCTCATGGAGTAGGAACTCAGAGTACAGTTGAGTACTGTATTCTGAATGCTGAAGTAATTTTATATGATGTTAAAGAACAAAAAAGAATTTTACAATTTGTAACAACTGGTGAGAGCTCGGTTTTCTTGTTTGATTTTACCAACACATTTATGAAGGCAAAAACACGTTCCATTCAACATATTGTTAATTATTTAAAAATGGGTAAGGTAACCTATACCAAATACTAAATGAATCATTGAAAGTCAAAAAATTGTTAGTAGATTTATTCGAATTTTTCTTTTAGATAAAAATTGGTAAATGATAAAAATCAAATACTTTTTATTAAAGCGTTGGAAAAGGCTAAGTATATTTTTGATATTATTTTTAATGTATTTTTTTTCATTACCAGAAAAGCTTTTCAACGAATCTACTTCTACAGTTCTTTTATCTCGTAATAACGAATTATTGGGCGCAACTATTGCTAAAGATGGACAATGGAGGTTTCCAGAATTAGATTCAGTTCCTTATAAATTTAAACACTGTATTCTCCAATTTGAGGATGCCCATTTTTATAAACACTTTGGATTTAATCCTGTTTCAATTGCAAAAGCATTTTTAGAGAATAGAAAAGCTAAAAGAGTCGTTAGAGGAGGAAGTACAATTACGCAACAAGTAATTCGTCTTTCCAGAAAAAACAAGAGACGAACGTACATCGAGAAACTTAAGGAGTTAATATTGGCTACGAGATTAGAGTTTCGTTATTCAAAAGAAAAAATATTGAATCTTTATAGTTCTCATGCTCCTTTCGGAGGCAATGTTGTTGGTTTAGAAATGGCTGCGTGGAGATATTACGGTTTGAGACCAGAACAACTTTCTTGGGCAGAAAGTGCTACTCTAGCCGTTTTACCAAATGCTCCTTCGTTAATATACCCAGGTAAAAATCAAATTAAATTAAAACAAAAGCGAAATCGACTATTAAAAAAACTGTATAAAGAGGAAATTATCGATAGTATAACTTATGTTTTGGCATCCGAGGAAGAATTACCTCAAAAACCTTATCAGTTACCAACATTAGCACAGCATTTTTTACAAGAAGTAAAAAAAGAGTATGAAGGGAAACGAGTAATTAGTTCTATTGATAATTTTTATCAAAAACAAGTGAATCATTTATCGAAACAGCATTATAAATTAATGAAACAAAATGAGGTTCATAATTTAGCAGTTTTGGTTTTAGATGTCGAGACGAAAAAAGTAGTAGCATATGTAGGAAATTCTCCTACTGATGCAAAACATCAAAAAGATGTTAATAATGTAATTGCTCCTAGAAGTACAGGAAGTACTTTAAAGCCTTTTTTATATGCACATATGCTTCAATCTGGAGATTTACTTCCAAGTCAATTAGTCAAGGATGTTCCTACCGATATTGCAGGTTATATTCCAAAGAATTTTGATTTAAGATATGACGGTGCTGTGCCTGCTAATGAAGCTTTAACGAGATCCTTAAATATTCCTGCGGTTCGTTTACTACAAAAGTATGGTCTGCAGAAGTTTTTAGCCGATTTAAAAGATTATAATATTAAAAATATTAATCAAACCGCTGATTATTACGGATTGTCATTAGTTTTAGGTGGAGGAGAAGCTACTCTTTGGGATTTATGTAAGGTATTTGCTGGTTATGCTGGGACTGTAAATCATTACGAAATTTTAAAGCATAAGTATTACTCGAAAGAATTTCAAGAGCCGAGTTATCTCTTAAATTCTAAGGTAGATTATGGAAAAGTGCAGAATCAATCCAAAAACATAGATGCAGGTTCAGCGTACTTAACTTTAAATACCTTAACTGAGGTTAACAGACCATTATCAGATCAAGCGTGGAAATACTATGATTCATCGCAAAAAATAGCCTGGAAAACAGGTACGAGTTTTGGGAATAAAGATGCGTGGGCAATTGGTGCAACTTCCAAGTACGTTGTTGGTGTATGGGTAGGAAATTCGGATGGAGAAGGAAGACCTGATGTAACTGGAGTAGGAAGTGCTGCTCCTTTAATGTTTAAAGTTTTTGATATTTTACCAAAATCAAAATGGTTTTTAGAGCCTTTCGAAGATTTAATTGAAGAGAATGTTTGTGCTGAAAGTGGATTTTTAGCTTTGGCTATATGCGAAAAAGTATCTAAAAGAGTTGCAAAAAACGGAAATAGAGCTCAATCTTGTCCGTATCACAAAGAGGTTCACTTGGATCATACAGAAACATTTAGAGTGAATTCTAATTGTTATCCAACGAACCAAATGAAGACAAAAATTTGGTTTGAGCTTCCTCCGTTAATGGCATATTTTTACAAGCAAAAGAACTCTAATTATACCAAAATACCTGAATACCTAGAAGGTTGTAATAAATCTGAAAAAAAGGTAATTGATTTTATTTTTCCTGTTAAGTATAAAACAAAGCTTTCGTTAACTAAAGGAAACGATGGAAAGTTGAATGAGATTATTTTAAAATTGACTCATACAAACCCTAATGCGAAAATTTATTGGTATTTGAATAGCGATTTTGTAAAGGAAACTACTGATTATCATGAACTACCAATTAAACCTTCAAAAGGAGAGCATGTTGTAACTGTAATTGATGATAATGGCAACGAATTAAAAAGAAAGTTAATAATTCATTAAACAGCTTAGTCATATAAATTTTATTTAGAATAAAAGCTCTACATTTACAGTTATTAATTTCAAAAGATGTTAGAACTAGCAGGTATAATTATATTAGGAATTTTAGCACAATGGGTAGCTTGGAAGTTTAAAATCCCAGCTATTTTGCCACTTATTTTAATAGGATTATTGGTGGGGCCAATTGCAGCAGAATATCTTAGTGATAATGGTAGCAAATGGATTGAGCCAATTTGGAATGGAGAAAAAGGTCTTTTCCCAGGAGAAGGTTTATTTTACTTTGTGTCTTTAGCTATTAGTATTATACTTTTCGAAGGAGGATTAACACTTAAAAAAAGTGAAATTAATAATGTTGGTCCTGTAATTACCAAGTTAGTTACACTAGGGTCTGTAGTTACTTTCTTTTTAGCCGGAATTTTTGCGCATTATATTTTTAACCTTGGTTGGGAACTGTCGTTATTGTTTTCGTCTTTAATTATTGTAACTGGCCCAACTGTGATTTCTCCTATTTTAAGGAATATTCCTTTAAAGAAAGATGTTGCAGCAGTGTTAAAATGGGAAGGAATTTTAATTGATCCAATTGGTGCTTTAGTGGCAGTCTTGGTTTTCGAATTTATTAGTGTTGGAGGAGAAGGCGGTTTTACACAAACTGCATTAATTGAATTTTTTAAAATCATCTTATTTGGTTCATCTTTAGGTTTTGTTTTTGCAAAAGCATTAATCTTCTTTATTAATAGAAAGTTTGTTCCACATTATTTATTGAATGTAGTATCATTATCAATGGTATTATTGGTTTTTGTTTTGTCAGATATATTAGCTCATGAATCTGGACTTCTAGCCGTTGTAGTAATGGGAATGGTGATAGCAAATAGTAAATTAAAAAGCTTTGATGAGTTGTTGTATTTTAAAGAATCATTAACTGTTTTATTAATTTCTATTTTATTCATTTTACTTGCTGCAAATATGGATATGGAGCAATTAATTTTAATTTATAATTGGAAGACAGCGTTGCTTTTCGCTTTGGTAGTTTTTGTAGTTCGTCCACTGGGAGTTTTCTTAAGTACTCATAATTCCACCTTGAAATTAAATGAAAAGCTATTCATCAGTTGGGTAGGACCAAGAGGTATTGTGGCAGCTGGTATTGCTTCATTATTTGGAACAAAATTAATGAAGTTAGGTGTCGAGGGAGCAAATTACATTACACCACTTGTGTTTACAATGGTTTTAGGAACGGTTTTGTTGAATGCAACAACAGCGAGAATGGTTGCAAAAATGATTGGAGTATTCCTTAAAAAATCGGAAGCGATTGTATTCGTTGGAGCATCTAGATCAGCAAGATTGATAGCTAAGTTTTTGATAGATAATAACAGGAGAGTAATTTTATTAGATAGTAATAAAGATTACGTGAACGATGCCAAAGAAATGGGAATCGAAGCTTTTAATATTGATATATATAATGATAATATTGATAGCAATGTTGAATTAAATGATGTTGGTTATTTAATTGCCATGACAGGTAGTGATGTGGTAAATAAATATGCCTTAGAACGTTTTTCAGATGTTTTTGGAGAAATGGGATCCTACAGATTAGCCACTTCCAGAGAGGTAACTTCTAAGAAGCCGGAAAATTCAGATATTTTATTCACCCAAAACGACGACTTCATCAATTTAACGGAAACAATTAGAGATTATCCTGAGATAAATGAATTAAAAGTTAAATCTTCAAAAGATTTCAAAGAAAAAGTTGAATTAATTACCAAGCACAATAGAGCAATTCCTCTTTTCTTTAAATCGAACACGAAAATTAAAGTTTTATCTGAAGTAAAAGATCAGGATATTAAAGAAAATGATACGATTGTTTACGTAGGAGAAAAGGTCGCTTAATTAATACCTACGGAAATCCACATTTTTCCATGCAGTAATTCCATTTTTTAAAAGAAGTGATTGAATTAGCTTTGTTTTATAAACAGGGGAATTATGGAAGAATTAGTATTCAAAACTTTAGCGGAGGATATAGAATTTAGTAATATCGATAGTCTTATTAGTCATATTGTTGAGAACAGTTATAATGAAGAGGTAACTTTTAATGAGGTAAAAGAATCTGTTCTTAAGTTAATTTTATATCGTTTTATCAAGGTTGATAATTCAAATGAAACAAACTGTATTATTAAAGAAGATAATTTTTTTGAAGCTTTAGAAATTGGTGGGGTTTCTCCTTGGCTTAAAAGAAGAAGATCTTTGTGTGTGGCTTAAATATCCAAACCAAAGGTGTTTTTTAGTTTCTCTAGTAGAGGGTTCTTTTCTTTAAGTTTTTGATACTTCTCTTGCGGAGTGTAAGCAAATTTCTTTTCTACGGTTTCACTAACTTCAATTTTAATGGCAATACCATAATTATTAAGTTTTTCTCGAAGAAATTTTAACAAAGCAGGTCTTCCTTTACCAAGCTGGCTTTTCATTAATTTATTAGGTAAAGTTACACCAATTTCAAAATTTGGTAGTAGTTTTGGTTGTCCCGCTAGTAAGATGGATGCCATATTTTTTTCACCAAGTTCCTGTAATTTGAAATAATATTTTTTCCAAGCTTCATTTAGTTGTTCTTCGTTAAATGGTGTTCTAGGATGATTGTCAAAGTTTTCTTCTTCATCAGTAACTACTTTTACAACACGTTTTTCAGTCAAACTTTTTAAAGAAAGAGCGGAGGTTCTTCTTTTGATATTCTTAATAGAAGGTTTTTTATTCTCAGGAACTTCTTGCTTAGGAGTTTGAACAATCTTCTCTGTTGTAGCTTGAGGTTTAGCCGCTGTAGCTACTTTTTCAATCTTTTTGATGACTGGCGAAAGAGCTGTGAAAAATGTTGCGGGGATTATGTAGTTACTACCTTTTTTTTTTTCTCCATCAAAATTGATAGAGGCGATTTGCATTAAGCATAATTCAACAAGTAAGCGCTGGTTTTTACTCGATTTATATTTTAAGTCACAATCGTTGGCTTTATCAATAGCAGGTAATAAAAACGACATTGAAGCTTTTGTTGCTTGCTCTAAATATTTCTTTTTTACTGTATCTCCAACTTCTAACAACGAGATAGTTGCAGTATCTTTTGCTACCAATAAATCTCTAAAATGAGATGCTAATCCACTTATGAAATGTTGACCTTCAAAACCTTTTGATAAAACCTCATTATAAGCCATTAAAGCCTCAGGAATTTTATTCTCAAGTAAAAGATCCGTCATATTAAAGTATACTTCGTAATCTAATACATTTAAGTTTTGAGTAACAGCTTCACGTGTTAAGTTATTTCCAGAGAAACTAACGACTCTATCAAAAATAGATAAAGCATCACGCATAGCTCCATCAGCTTTTTGAGCAATAATATGAAGTGCGTCGTCTTCAGCAGTAATGCTCTCTCGTTCACAAATAACTTTCAAATAGTTTTTAGCATCTAAAACACCGATTCTTTTGAAATCAAAAATTTGACATCTTGATAA
Organism: Tenacibaculum sp. MEBiC06402; assembly: GCF_049239625.1. NCBI lineage: Bacteria > Pseudomonadati > Bacteroidota > Flavobacteriia > Flavobacteriales > Flavobacteriaceae > Tenacibaculum > Tenacibaculum sp. MEBiC06402. The sequence goes on along the minus strand of NZ_JBMKKT010000094.1, from coordinate 225,168 downwards.
AATCGTCGGAATAATTTTATGTTTTTCCGTTGTCGCTAAGATGAAAATTGCATGCGCTGGTGGTTCTTCTAATGTTTTTAAGAAAGCGTTAAAAGCTGCTTGGGAAAGCATGTGAACCTCATCAATAATGTATACTTTATATTTTCCAGTTTGAGGAGGAATTCGTACTTGATCTGTTAAATTTCTAATGTCATCAACAGAGTTGTTCGAAGCCGCATCTAATTCAAAAATATTAAAAGCAAAATCTTCTTCTGTAGTATTTTCTGAGCTCTCTTGGTTAATGCGTTTAGCCAGAATACGAGCACAAGATGTTTTACCAACACCACGAGGTCCTGTAAATAGTAAAGCTTGTGCTAAATGATTATTTTTTATAGCATTTTCTAACGTGTTTGTTATGGCTTGTTGCCCAACAACATCCTCAAAATTTTGAGGGCGATATTTACGTGCTGATACTATAAAGTGCTCCATTAATACTATTAAATTCTATAGCAAAAGTAGCAAACCCAGTTAGTATTGACAAACAAAGTTTTAAACAATAAAAAATCCCACTTCTAAGTAATTAAAAGTGAGATTTAAAACAACACAAATTAAGGATATTAATTTAGAAATTGGTCAATTATAGTATTGATTTCTTTCTTTGAAGCATCTGCTTTTAAAGCGAATAAATGAGAAAATAATTTTTTGTCATTTACTTTAGGTTGTAGGGTAATATCTTTTTTCATATCAAATGCTTTGTCCCACTTTTTACGTATTTTTTTCCATAGTGATTTGTTTTCTTTCCACCATTTCTGAGCAGCTTCACATTCATTATCGGCTACTTTTTCATATGTGTTATATCCTTTTTCCTGAGCTAAAACGAAATCTTCTTTATTATCTTCTCTGATAATTTTGTCATTATCCTGATTGTGCACCCAACCAGTGTTGGTGATTTCATGACGATTACGTCTGTGTATTACATTGTAGTCAGAACGTTTAGTATGTTCACGTCTTGCTAAAGGAGCATCTGTTCCATTTTCCCAATAGCTTTTACCGTCAACATGAACCCAAGTTGCTGTTCCTTCATATCTCGGACTATCATCTACTTGATAAACTTTTTGTGTCCATTGACCTTCTACGGCTTCTTTAGGAAGTTCAACATATTTCCAATGTGTTCCTTTATGGAACATATAAAGGGCTTGATTTTCATACAACCAATCTTGTCTCCAATGCTTAACAATATGTGGTTTCGATTTTGGTCCGACAATAAGTAAGTGTTGTAATTGAATCTTGTTGTTTTTATCCGTAATTACTTCAACCCATTCTAATGCTTTATCGTGTTTAACTGCTGATGGTTTGTACAAGCTATCAGTTGAATAATTAAATGTTTCGCTAAAATTAAAACCTACTTTAAAGCATCCACTCATGGCTTTGATAGCTTTAATATCCTCTTGTTTCTTGTCTTTTTGAGCGTTAACAGTGTAAAATAATGATAGCGTGATAGTTAGTGCTAATCCTAGTTTTTTCATTTCTATGTTTTTAAAATTACTACGATGCAAATTTATAATATTAATTTAGATTGAATAAAAATAAAATTTATATTTGCATCAAAATTATTAAGAATGTTTCTAAATAAGGTTTTCAGAACAGTCATTTTAGGCATGGTAATTCATGTTAATAGCCAAGAGAATAAGGAGAAAAAAGATTCTATTCCAAATAAGTTAGATGAAGTAATAATTACAGCAACTCGAACTAAACGTCAATTGTCTTCGGTACCAATGCCAGTTACTTTAATTAGTAAAAAACAAATTATAGAAACTGGTGCTACACGATTACGAGATATTATTTTGGAACAAACGGGTTTGATTATGGTTTCTGATTTTGGAAGTTCTGAAGGAGTACAAATGCAAGGTGTGGATGCAGAGTATACATTGATTTTAGTAAATGGACTTCCGTTAATTGGTAGAACTTCTGGGAATATTGACTTAAACCGCTTGTCTATTAATAATATTAAACAGATTGAGATTGTTAAAGGTCCATCTTCTTCGTTATATGGTTCCGAAGCTTTAGGCGGTGTAATTAATATCATCACCGAAAATCCTAAAGACGGAGTTTCTAAAGGAACAGTTTCTTATATGTCTCGATTTGCAGCGAGAGAAGAGTTAGATATAAATACGAGTTATTCATATGGAAAAGAGAACTTTGGAGTTAATGTAGGTTTGAATTTGAATTCTGGAGGAGCTTATGATGTATCTCCCGGAGATGACATCAATACCGCTCAGGCGTATCAAAATGGATCGGGTAATTTATTGTTGAACTATAGTTTTAATGACAAAGTTAAGACCGTAATTGAAGGCAGGTATTTTAAAGAAACCATTTTTAACAATTCAGGAGATGCTAGTCGTTTAGATTTTGGAGGCTCTCTAAAGACCACACAAAAGTTAAGTGATTCTTTCAAAATCGATTATTTATTCTATGGAACACGATTTAAAACTGAAAGTATTTTTAATGGAGAAACATCTGCATTTAATCAAACATTATTTAGGCCAGAGATAAAGCTTGATGTTAATTTTGATGAGGGAAATCTCGTAAGTGGACTGGGAGCAAACTTTGATGGTTTAGAAAGAACTTTTTTTGATGGTAAAGAACGGTTTAATGGATATTACGCTTTTACCCAATTTGATACAAATCTTACAGATAAGGTAAATGTTGTCGCTGGTTTACGATTCGATGCGTTTAATAAATTCAAATCTGCTTTTAGCCCTAAATTGTCAGCAAATTATAAAATTAATGATTGGATAACAGCAAAATCATCAGTTGGATTTGGGTATAAAGTTCCAGACTTCAGACAATTATTCTTTAATTTCAGAAATACTGCGGGAGGCTATGTGGTTTTAGGAACTCAAGTTTTACATGAGTTATATGGATATTTACCAGAAGTTAGTTCCTTAGAAAAAGAATTAAAACCGGAAAGTTCAATAGGATACAATTTCGGATTTCAGTTAAAACCGACTACAAAGCTGAAAATCAATCTAAACTTTTTTAGAAATGATATTCGTGATTTAATTAACACGTTTGTAGTGTCGAGAAATTTCCCAGACTTACCAAACACATCTGTTTTTTCTTACGAAAATCGAAATCGTGTATTTACCCAAGGTCTTGAGTTAGAAACCGATTATAGAATCAATACAAATCTTCGATTTTCAGCTGGATATCAATTTTTGGATACAGGCGATAAAGAAGAAATCAATCAAATAAAAAGGGGAGAAGTCTTTTTTAGAAGAACACCAACATCTCCTTCAGAACTATTATCAATTAACGATTATTTCGGACTTGCGAATAGATCTAGACATACAGCAAATTTTAAACTCTTCTATGAAAACTTTCAACATGATTTTTCAGTAAACCTTAGACTATTGTATCGAAGTCGTTTTGCCTTATTTGATACCAATAATAACAACGAAATTATTGATAAATACGATGATTTTGTTGCAGGAAATACACTCATAAATCTTGCATTTCAAAAGAGATTTTATGGTTTCATCAACCTTCAATTTGGAGTTGATAATGTATTCAATTCAAATGGAGAGGAGAACCGTAATCGCTTCGAAAATATTGATGCAGCTCGACGATTAGGAAGAACATTTTTTACAAGAATTCAATTTAATATTTAATACATATATGAAAACAATCAAAATAATAACACTAGTACTTAGCATTGTTTTAGGAGGAATGCTTATTTACGGAGGAATAGGGAAGTTCTCAAAAGAGAATCCTTCACCAGTTGAAGTTGTCAAAAAAGCGGAAAAATTTCAGGCTGTTGACAAAGAATTGACACTTCAAAAGATCCTTTACATAAATGGAATGAAACAAACGGGATACTTATGGCAGTTCTTAGGCATCATGCAAATTGTGTGCGGACTTTTATTAATAAGTCAAGTATTTACAACATTCGGAGCGATTATGGCTTTTCCAATCGTGATTAATATTTTCTTTTTCCATCTGTTTTTAGAGTTTGATGAAGTAGGAGAATTGCTTCAAACAGGAGGTTTATTACTAATCAATACTTGGTTATTGTTTAAAGAAAGAAAGTTGTTAAAATCAATTATATATCAACCAGAAAAATTAAAATTCAATTAAATATTTATACAATGAGAAACTTAAAATTAATAATACTCTTTACAATTTCTGTACTATTTGCTTCTTGTGAAGACAACGAAGGAGTTACGACATTACCTGTTGAATCAAAATCAATCACAAATTTAGCAGCTTTGCAAAGCACTGATTTTACTCAAAATCCACCAGTTACTTCTGGAAGTTTTACCAAGTTCAGTTTTAAAGAAGGAAGTCAAGTTAGCGGCGATAATTGGGATATAGCGTTTAGAGGAACTACAATTTTAATAAATGGAGGAGCACAAATTGGAGGGATTTCAGAAGAACCTCAAAGAACGGGAACAGCTGCTTTAGCCTTAGTAACAGGAACATTGTCGAGTATTACAGAAGCTCCTGCGGATAGTGAATTTAAACAAGATGCTTCTGGTGAATATGCATTAACTACTGGAAGTGGAAATGGTTGGTATACGTATGCAGGTCCACCAACACACATGATTAACCCGATTGCAGGAAAAGTTTTGGTGATTAGAACCATCGATGGAAATTATGCTAAGGTGGAAATTATAAGTTATTACAAAAACAACGATGCATCTAAGGAAGAAAATGCAAGACATTATTCGTTTAATTATATATATAATCCCAATAAAGGAGAGAAAGATTTTCAATAGTCGTAAATGTTGAAATTTGTTAGTTTTTAATCTGAAAAGCTATTCGATTCGTTCGAGTAGCTTTTTTTCGTTATCTTAATGAAAGAAATTAAAAAGTGTAACGACGAAGCTCAAAACGAATTAAAATGAAGAAACTTATTGCAATTATTTTTATTGGATTATCAACTTTTTTAAATGCACAAAAGAAACAAGAGGTTGCTTATTTTGCAAGTGGATGTTTTTGGTGTGTTGAAGCAATTTTCGAGAGTGTAGAAGGAGTGAATGAAGCTGTTTCAGGTTATGCTGGCGGACATACAAGTAACCCAACGTATCAAAAAATTGGAACAGGAACAACAGGTCATGCTGAAACGGTTGCGGTTTATTACAATCCGAAGAAAGTAAGTTTTGCAACTTTGGTAAAAGTATTTTTTGGTTCTCATGATCCAACAACTGTTAATGGGCAACATCCAGATTATGGAACTCAATATCGCTCTATTGCTTTTTATAGTAATGCATCAGAAAAGAAGATTATTGATGATTACATTAAAAAACTAAATACTGAAGTTTACAAAGGAAAAATAGTAACTGAGGTAACTAAATTTACAAAGTTTTATGAAGCTGAAGCGTATCATCAAAACTATGAGCGATTAAACCCAAATAATCCTTATGTAAGAAATGTTTCTATTCCGAGGTTGAATAGATTTAAGAAAAAATTTCCTGAGCTTTTAAAAAAAGGTCATTAAGCAGAGCTATTTCATTACTTCGAAAAAAGTAAATTCATAGTCCTCAAGCAATTCAGGATGTGTGATTTTAATAATATCTTTTAAAACTAAATCAGGTCTACTAGGTCCGAGTTCAAAATAAATAACTCCACCAGTAGGCCCTTTTTTCATATTTGGTGTATATAGTTTATTTTCTTTAAAAGCCGTAAAATCACTATAAATCTTATTCTTTTGGAGCATTTCCTCTTTGGTGTTAAAATAACCAGGAGCAATCCAATAATTTGCATCTTGTGCTTTATCTAAAACACTTTCTAAACTTAACGATAAGCTTCCTTTTCCTTTGGTATCTTTCCATAAATAATTGGTGTTTGCATCCTGTAAAAACTGAGCAACAAAACTTTCTCCAGCAGGTAAATTCCATACATCTTTTTGCATAAACGCTCCCGATAAAATGGAAGGTTTCGATGTACCTTTTAAGGCTAATTTTTTCGCTTCTAAATAGTTTTTTTCAATAACGTTAAAAATGCTGTCTGCTTCTTTTTCTTTGTTGAGTAAAACGCCAAATAATTTAATCCATTCTGCTCTTCCTAGCGGAGTTTCTTCTAGCCAATCTCCATTTAATACAACTGGAATACCATTTTTCTCAATGAATTGTAATGATTTATTGGTTTTGTTCATTGAAAAAGCAACAACAGCATCAGGTTGTAAATCCAATAAAATTTCTGTGTTTAAATCAGCTTCAATACCAAGTTCCTTTATCTTTCCGTTGGAAATTAATTTTCTTGTTTTCTCAGAAGATATGTATTTGGTATTAGGAAAACCAACTAATGTTCCTTCACCATTTAAAATTTCCAACATCGGAATATGCGTAGTAGAAGTGACTACTAATTTTTCAATCGGAATATGAATAGCATCCTTTTGATTGTTTTTACTTAAAATGTATTCAAAACTTTCGTTCGCATTCAAATAAGGATTTTTAATAATGAGTTTTTTAGTCTCTTCATTTACATTAATAATATCAAATCCCTTAGCATATTTTACGTAGCTTTTTGTAGGTGTAACAGTTTCTTTTTTAGGGTTTTGTTTACAAGCAGTAAGTAAAAAGATATTTACTAATATAAAATGTAGTAAGAAACGTTTTTCCATGTGAAGTTTGATTTGCAGCAAGATTACAAAAATGTTTTGGTATTCTCGTATTTAAAACTACATTTGCCGAGAATTTTGGTTTTGCTACAATTTCATTGTAGTGAATTAAAAGGGAATTCGGTGAGAATCCGAGACTGTTCCCGCAACTGTAAGCTAGTAAGCTTGTAACTAAAACTTTTACCACTGCGTAAGCGGGAAGGTGAGTTACAAGACGCAAGTCAGGAGACCTGCCAAATTTCACGGGGTAATAAACTTTCGGGATAAAAGTTTTTTATAATACATAAAAATCTGATACCTGATTTATTGTAAATCAAACAAAACATTTTAATGAAAAAACAATTAGTAATTGTTGGTGCATTGGTATGTGCTTTTTCTAGTACAGTCGTATCTGCGCAACAAGACGAAAAATTAAATGAAGTAGTGGTAACTGCTACTAAATTTAAAACCAGTAAAAAGAATATTGGTAAAATTATTCACCAAATTACTGCTGAAACTATTGAGAAAAATCAAGGTAAAACAGTTGTAGACTTTTTGAATGACCTTCCTGGAATTGAAATCAATGGTAATTTCAGTACAAGAGGTCAAAATTTAGGATATTATATCCGTGGAGGTAGAAATAGACAAGTTGCCATTTTAATTGATGGAATTAATGTAAACGACCCATCTTCTTTTAATGGAGATTTTGATTTACGTCAGATAGATATTAACCAAGTAGAGCGTATTGAAGTAATGAAAGGTGCTTCTTCAACTTTATATGGAACTGGAGCTGCAACTGGTGTAATTAATATCATCTTAAAAAAAGCATCTAAAGATTCATTCAGAGGGAGTTTTACAACTTCCGTTGGAAGTAATAGAGCAAACCAAGACACTAAATTTGCTGCTGATGAGTTTGCTGCAAACTTCAATTTTAATGGAACTGTTGATAAAGTAGATTATTTGTTGTCTTTAAACACGAATAATTCTAGTGGATTATCTGCTGCTGAAAATACTGATGAAAACACGTTGTTTGAAGAAGATAAGTTCTATCGTCAGAATGTAATGTTGAAATTAGGGTATAACCATACTAATAAGTTGAGATTTGGTGTTTTTGCAAATTTTGATGAAGTTTTTACGGAGTATGATGGTTTCAGTTTTGATCCTGTTACATTTGCTAGTACTGCTGTTGATCAGAATAATAGCTTTAAAAGTATTCAAAAAAGAGCTGGTTTTACTACAGACTTTAAATACAATAAGGGAGAGTTAAAAGTTAGAACTTCTTTTATTGATATTAGAAGAGATAATACACCATCAGGTGATACTTATAAAGGTGAAGTTTTTGGTTTTGATGTGTTTAATAACTATCAAATTAATGAAGAAGTATCTTTTATCGTTGGAGTAGCTTCTCAATTTCAAGATATGTTACAAAACACTTCGTTTAGCGTAATTCCTGAAGGAGAAGGGAAACAACATTTTATTGATCCATATGTTTCTGTAAACTATAATTCAAAATATAACTTTAACTTAAATGTAGGAGGAAGAATGAATATTCATAACGAATACGGAAGTAACTTCGTGTTTAATGTGAATCCTTCTTATAACTTTGATATTGCTGATGATAAATCTGTAAAAGTATTTGCTTCATATAGTACAGCTTTTGTAGCGCCAACTTTGTCAGAAATCTTTACTAAATCTCCAGCAGTTGAAGAATTAGAGCCTGAAAAAGACATTACTATTGAAGGTGGTTTTGAAGTTAGTTTATTTGAAGATCTAACCTTTAATGCTACTTATTTCTACAGAGAAGAAACGGATAAAATTGCATTTGGTTTTGATCCAGTTACTTTTGCTTCAATTACTACAAACGATTTTGGGACTTTTATAGCGAGAGGTATTGAAACGGAAGTATCATATAAGGCAATGAAAAATTTACAGTTAAGAGCTAATTATGGATATATTGATAGAGACGAAAGTTTATTATTAAAAATACCACAACATAAAATAGCTGGTTTTATAGATTATTCTCCAATTAAAAATACCAATGCTTCTTTAGTTTACAGATATGTGAGCGAAACAAGTGATTTTGGAGGTGTAGCTTTAGATGCTTACAGTGTATTAGATTTATTTGTGAATCACAGTATTTTAAAAGATAAAGTAGTGCTTTTTGGTAGTTTAACTAATATTTTAAACGAAGACTATCAAGAAATTGCTGGTTTTACCACTAGAGGTAGAAACTTTAATCTAGGTTTAAAACTTAAGTTTTAAATACTATTTTCTATTTATTGTTAAAACGAAGAGGTTACCTATTTGGTAACCTCTTTACTTTTATATTAATCTTTTAACTTGTTGTTTTATAATTGCTATAGCCGTTTCTGTTGGACTTTCAATTTGTGAGTAATCTATTAATAAATTTTCTCTGAGCTCTTTTGCATTATCACTAGATTCTGCTGTTGTTCTAATTTTATTAATAATAGATAGTTTTGAGCCTACAACAGCTTTCCAAGCATCATCATGTACATAAATTTGTTGTACAAGATTATGTTCATACTCTTGTTCGATATTAGCTATTAATAAATGTGCATAACTATCAGAGTCATTCCCAATTGGACCTACTCTTGTTAAAAGTTTCGCTGGATTGATTCGTTCACAGAATAGCAACAAACGTTCATACGCTTGAAGTTTTGTTGGTAAACTCTCTTTTTTCTTTTGAATTAGTACCTCGAATTTTTTCTCATTCTCATCTCGTTCTAAAAAAGCACTAAACATAAAATAAGCTACACCACCAGTAACTAAAGCCGGTAATGCGAAGGCTAATCCTTCAATAATTTGATCTTGCATGTATTCAATTCAATAATTAATTGTTCAAATAATCTAGAGTTAATTGTGTCATCGTTTTTACACCTAATAACATTCCACTTTCATCAATTTTAAAATCTGGGGTATGATGTGGATACGGGTTTTTATTTCCAACAGTTTTTCCTCCTAGAAAGAAATAGAAACCTGGTACTTCCTTTTGGAAAAAAGAGAAATCTTCTGCTCCTGTAATAGCTTTTATTAATTTTACATTGTCTTTACCGGCAACATTCTGAAGAGTTGGAAGGACCTGTTTTGTTAATTCAATATTGTTATAGGTAATAGGGTATCCTTTTGCTATTTCAATAGTCGCTTCTGCTCGGTATGACTTTGCTATAGCAGGAACCATTTCTTTCATTCGATCGTTAATTTGTTTTTGCATATCATAATCTAAAGTTCTAATAGTTCCTATCATAACTGCAGATTCAGGAATGATATTACTTCGCACTCCTGCATCGATTTTACCCACGGTTATAACGGCACCTTCGTTCGTTAAATCAACTTCTCTACTAATAATAGTTTGAAGAGCATCAATAATTTTAGCTGAAACCATTATAGGATCTATACTAGCCCAAGGTCTAGAACCGTGAGATTGCTTTCCTTTCACTTTAATTTTAAAACTTTGTGAGGCAGCCATTATTCCGCCTGGCTTGTAAGTAATTGTACCTACATCTTGCCCCGAAGAAATATGCAATCCAAAAATGGCATCCACATCCGGATTTTTTAAAACACCTTCTTTTACCATTAATTCTGCACCACCTTCTTCACCTTCTGGGGCACCTTCTTCTGCAGGCTGAAAAATAAATTTTACAGTTCCTTTTATTTTGTCTTTGTTTTTAGCCAAAACTTCAGCAACACCCATTAAAATTGCAATATGAGTGTCGTGTCCACAGGCATGCATAACGCCAACATTTTTACCTAAAAAAGTTGTTTTTACTGTTGATTTGAAAGCCAAGTCATTTCTTTCTACAACAGGTAATCCATCAATATCTGCTCTTAAGGCTAAAACTTTTCCAGGTTTTTTTCCATTTAAGATTCCAACAACACCTGTTTTAGCAACATTTTCTTGAGTTTCAATTCCCAAAGATTTTAAATGTTTCGCAATCTTTTTAGCAGTTTCAAATTCTCTATTCGAAAGTTCAGGGTTTTGATGGAAATCTCTTCTCCATTCAATTACTTTTTGTTCAATGGCTTCACAATCTTTATTCAATTCTTGTGAGAATGATGTAATTGAAGTTAGAAGAAATAGAAGGGCTTTAAATTTTTTCATATTAAAATAGTTGAATTACTTTATTATAGATTAGTCCAGCGAGTATAGCTAAACCAAAGCTTATGAGTGTTCCTATAAGGATGTATTCAGTTAATTTTCGGTCTTTGGCAGTGGTTAAATCTCCAAACCTGAATATAGATTTAGCAGCTAATAAGAAACCAACGCCTTCCCATTTACCAAATATAACAAACATAAATACGAATAAGCGTTCAAGAATACCGATATATTTACCAGCTTCTTTTAAAGATTGCTTATGATCTAGTTTATCCTTTTCAGGTTCCCATTGTTTTACGATGAGTTGAATGAGAATAGGAGCTACATACACGATGAATAAAAGGGCTGTAATTAGAAGTAATACTTTTTCTGTAAATATTTTTGAAAAATCTATTTTAAATGGTTTTGTTAGGTAAGTAGCTAAACCCAAAAAGAAAATATGCAATAGCTGATCTCCAAAAAATAAAATGTTAGCTGCAACTTTCTTTTGCAGGTATAATTTAGCAACATCTATTATGTAGTGAGTAATGAGTATTAATAGAAATCCTAACCAGAAATTTTGATTGATTAAAGCAACGATAAACAGCAAAAATGCGTGCACACCAATATGTGCATACAATTTATAAGATTTGATTTTATACTTCATTTTGTTTTTAACCCAGGAAGAGGGTTGTAAAACGAAGTCTCCTAAAATATGGACTAATAATAGTTGAATAAAAAGCATTATGGTTGATTAATTTTTTCGTTGATTTTTTTCCTGTAAAATTGTTCTAATTTAATGATTTCTTCAAATCCTGATCTTTTTCCTCTTTTACTAATTCCAGCCTGTGATATTTTTAAAATTTCACCTAATCCCGCTTGTGTTAACTCAGGGTTTTCAATTGAAGTACTAACAAATTCAGCAGAGTTCGCTGTCCAATAATCCATCGTTAATAGTGCTAAACTTAAAGAAATATTAAAAGTTTCATCAATGTCTTTCCAAGGAGTTTTAATGGCAATGCTCTGTTTTTTTAGCATTTTGTCAAATGCATAACCAGAGTTAATGAAAGCTTCTCCATTTGATTCAGTAATATTATCAGCATCGAAGCTTTTCTCTCCAATTCCAATTGCTAACCTAACGTCTAAATCATTAATTTGTTTTATAGATGCTTTAATTCTCAAGCAAACTAATAAAGCATCTTCAGCGTTAGTTTGAAGTTGAAAACTGTCGCCTCTATAAATTTCCCAGTATTTGGGATTAGAATTTACAGAAGCAAGTATTTTTTTTAAATTTGACAACCATTTATCTACTGGTTCATTTCTTGAGTTGATAATATCTCCAGTAATTACTGCAATCATGATAGTTTGATTTTAGGTAAATATACATTTTTTTTATAACCTTTAATAGTTATTTTTATAATTATAACCTTTTTTGGTTATATTTTAATTTATTCCTTTTTAAAGGAATATATATTGAAGGTTTTTGAAGACTAAATTGTGAATAAAAAGTAACTTTTAATAATGACTACAGTAGAAATAATGGTTAATTTAACACTTTTGAATACTTATCAAATTTATATTCTTTGAGTACTTATTTAGAACAACTTAACGAACCACAGAGAGCGGCTGTATTACAAAAAGATGGCCCAATGATTATCATAGCAGGTGCAGGTTCAGGTAAAACTAGAGTATTAACTTTTAGAATCGCTCATTTAATGGAACAAGGAGTGGATTCTTTTAATATTTTGGCATTAACCTTTACCAATAAGGCCGCACGAGAAATGAAAGAGAGGATTGGAAAAGTAGTAGGATATAGCGAAGCAAAGAATTTGTGGATGGGAACTTTTCACTCTGTTTTTGCACGAATTCTAAGAGCAGAGGCTGATAAATTAGGATATCCATCGAATTTTACAATTTATGATACACAAGATTCAGTAAGATTAATTACTTCCATTATTAAGGAAATGAATCTTGATAAAGATAGATATAAACCCAAACAAATATTAAGCAGAATTTCTTCTTTCAAGAATAGCTTAATTACTGTTAGAGCGTATTTCAACAATTCAGATTTACAAGAAGCTGATTTAATGGCAAGTCGCCCAAAAACAGGAGACATTTATAAAGAATATGTAGATCGTTGTTTTAAATCTGGAGCTATGGATTTCGATGATTTATTACTTAGAACTAACGAATTATTAGCTAGGTTTCCAGACGTGTTAGCTAAATATCAAAACAGATTTAGATACATTTTAGTTGATGAGTACCAAGATACAAACCACTCACAGTATTTAATTGTAAGAGCCTTAGCAGATCGTTTTCAAAATATCTGTGTGGTAGGAGATGATTCTCAAAGTATTTATGCCTTTCGTGGTGCAAATATTCAAAACATTCTAAACTTTCAGAAGGATTATCCGGATGTAAAAACTTTCAAGTTAGAGCAGAATTACCGTTCAACAAAGAACATTGTAAATGCAGCTAATTCTGTAATTGCTAAAAACAAAACAAGATTAGATAAAGAAGTTTGGACAGCAAATGATGATGGAGGTTCGATAAAAGTAATGCGAACTATTTCTGATGGAGAAGAAGGTCGTTTTGTAGCGCAATCTATTTTCGATAATAAAATGAACAATCAACTCACAAATGATGAGTTTGCAATTTTATATCGAACAAATGCACAATCAAGAGCAATAGAAGATGCACTTCGTAAAAAAGATATTAAGTATAAAATCTATGGAGGGATTTCTTTCTACCAAAGAAAAGAAATTAAAGATTTACTTTCTTATTTACGATTATTGATAAACCCAAATGATGAAGAAGCATTAAAAAGAGTTATCAATTATCCAGCAAGAGGTATAGGACAAACAACAATTGATAAGTTAACAATTGCTGCCAATCATTATAAAAAGTCAATTTTTGAGGTAATTCTTAATTTACCCGCACTTGATGTAAATGTTAATTCTGGAACTAAAACAAAGCTTGAGAATTTTGCGAATATGATTCAGCGTTTTCAAATTGAAGCACAAACTAAGAACGCTTTCGAAGTTGCTGATTTAGTGGTAAAACAAACGCAATTAGTTAAAGATTTACAAAAAGATGGAACTCCAGAAGGTGTAAGTAAAGTTGAAAATGTTCAGGAATTATTAAACGGTATTAAAGATTTTATTACTGATAAAATTGAAGCTGGTGAAGATGCTTCTTTACCGATTTTCTTGGAAGATGTTGCCCTAGCTACAGACTTTGACTCTGATAAAAAAGATGAAACTCCTCGCGTGTCTCTAATGACTATTCATTTGGCAAAAGGATTAGAGTTTCCGTACGTATATATTGTCGGTTTAGAAGAAAACTTATTTCCATCAGCCATGAGCATGAATACAAGAAGTGAATTGGAGGAGGAGAGAAGATTGTTTTATGTTGCGCTAACAAGAGCAGAAAAGCAAGCATACTTAACATACGCTCAAACTCGTTATCGCTGGGGTAAATTAACGGATGGAGAACCAAGTAGATTCTTAGAAGAAATAGATGATCAGTATTTAGAATATATTTCTCCAAAGTTACCAGAACCTTCGGTAAATAGATTTATTGACGCTGATTTGTTTGATGATGCTCCGAAGAAAATTCGTTTTCAAAAACCTATTCAAAAGAAAAGAAAAGAATTCATGGCGAAAAAGTCTACTGATTTAATTCCTCCGAAAGGAAAAATGAAAAAGGTTTCAGAATTAAGTGGAAAAACAAATTTATTTGATGGAGACGTTGTTGTAGGTAACATTGTCGAACATAATAGATTTGGAAAAGGAGAAGTTGTTGGATTAGAGGGAAAAGGACCAAATAAAAAAGCAGAAATACAATTTGCAACAGCAGGAAAGAAAAAATTATTATTACAATTTGCTAAACTTAAAGTGATAGGATAAAAAGTATAATTGTAAACTGACAATTAATCCTTACTTTGCGATAAATATAATGAATATGACGTTTGATTTAGAATATAACTCAGGAAGAACAAAACTAATTATCCCAGAATATGGGAGACATATACAAAAACTTGTAGATCATTGTGTAAACTTACCTTCTAAAGAAGAGAGAAACACAATGGCAAAGGCTATCATTGATGTAATGGGAAATTTACAACCTCATTTAAGAGATGTGCCTGATTTTAAGCATAAATTATGGGATCAGTTACATATTATGTCTGATTTTAAATTAGATGTTGATTCTCCTTATGAGCAGCCTTCTCAAGAAGAGTTAAGAGAAAAACCAGAACCATTACCATATCCAAAATCTGCTTCGAAGTATCGTTTTTATGGAACGAATATTCAAACAATGATTGATGTTGCGTTAACCTGGGAAGATGGTGATATGAAAGAAGCCTTAGCTTTTGCTATTGCAAATCATATGAAGAAGTGCTATTTGAATTGGAACAAAGATAATGTTGATGATGAAGTAATTTTTGATCATTTGTTCGAATTGACTGACGGTAAAATCAACTTCAAAGGTAGAGATGAAGAATTGGTAGATGCAAGAAGTGTTCAAAGAACTAGAAGTTCTCAAGGAAAGAAAAAAACAAGTAACAAAAATTCTAAAAACAGAAAAAAATAAATGGCATCTTTTAAAATTGAAGGAGGACATAGACTAAAAGGAACAATTATTCCACAAGGAGCGAAAAATGAAGCTTTACAAATTATTTGTGCAGTTTTATTAACTCCAGAAAAAGTAATTATTAATAATATTCCCGATATTATTGATGTAAATAAGTTGATTTTTATTTTAGGTGAGTTAGGTGTGAAAATCGAAAAGTTAGGAGATAATTCTTACAGTTTTCAATCTGATGAAATCAATTTAAAATATTTAGAGAGTCCAGAATTTAAGAGAGATGGAAGTTCTTTGAGAGGTTCAATCATGATTGTTGGTCCATTGTTAGCTCGTTTTGGAAAAGGATATATTCCGCGTCCAGGAGGAGACAAAATTGGAAGACGTCGCTTAGATACGCATTTCGAAGGATTTATTAATCTTGGAGCTAAATTTAGATATAATAAAGAAGAGTATTTTTATGGTGTAGAAGCTGAAAGCGGCTTAACAGGAACTGACATGCTATTAGATGAAGCTTCTGTAACTGGAACAGCTAATATTATAATGGCGGCTGTTTTAGCAAAGGGAACGACTACAATTTATAACGCAGCCTGTGAACCGTATATTCAACAACTTTCTAAAATGTTAAATAGTATGGGGGCTAAAATTTCAGGTGTTGGTTCCAACCTTTTAACTATTGAAGGTGTTGAGAGTTTAGGTGGATGTGAACATAGAATTCTTCCTGATATGATAGAGATTGGTAGTTGGATTGGTATGGCTGCAATGACCAAGTCTGAATTAACTATAAAAGATGTTAGCTGGAAAGATTTAGGGCAAATTCCTAATGTATTTAGAAAACTGGGAATCACTCTAGAGAAAAAAGGTGATGATATTTATATTCCGGAACAAGAAAGCTATGAAATTCAGAATTATATTGATGGTTCTGTATTAACTGTGGCAGATGCACCTTGGCCTGGTTTTACTCCTGATTTATTAAGTATTGTTCTTGTGGTTGCTACACAGGCTAAAGGAACAGTGTTAATTCATCAAAAAATGTTTGAAAGCCGTTTGTTCTTTGTTGATAAACTGATTGATATGGGAGCTAAAGTGATTTTATGTGACCCACATAGAGCGACCGTAATTGGTCATGATTTCCAGAGTCAATTGAAAGCAACAAAAATGACATCACCAGATATTAGAGCAGGAATTTCATTATTAATTGCAGCTTTATCTGCTAAAGGAACAAGTATTATTAATAATATTGAGCAAATTGATCGTGGTTATGAACGAATTGTTCCAAGACTTCAAGTACTGGGAGCTAAAATTGAAAGAATAGAAGATTAACTAAACGTAAAATCTTAGAATATAAAAAAGGCATCTGTTTTTACAGATGCCTTTTTTGTTAGTAAAAAAAATAATTTTACATAGTTTCTTCACAAGTATAAACCTGAGGGCAAGCAATCAACTTGTGGCAATAAAGAGGTCCAGTTACTCTTCCGGCGCAATCGCAACCACATTTACTTAAATCTCCGTAACCAATTAAATCGATTCCTCCTTTAACTTCTTGCTGTTGTGCTTTACTTAATTGAGTAGCACCTTGTACATTTAAAATTGTTTTTTTCATAATTCCAAAGGGACTTTAAAAATTAATATTTGATTAAACTCCCTAAAAATAAAAAACTATTTGCTTACAAAACTGACATGAATAAAAAAAGACATCTAAATTTTGGATGTCTTTTTTATTTATCACAATTAAACTGTGTTATTCTTTAGAAGTTTCTTCTTTGTGTTCTTCTAACATCTTGGTGTCTTCGGATTTTACCATCTCATGTTCTTTTAGCATTTTATGATGCTCATCAATCATTTCAAGATGTTGTTTTTTTAATTTTTCATGATCCTTAGTCATTTCTTCTAAGTTTACTTGACCAGTAGCATGTTTCTTTTCAAGTATTTTATGTTCTTCAACTAGCTTCTTGTGTTTTTCAATAAGAGCAGTATGTGTACTTAAAATACTAGCATGTTTTTCTTCATTAGCTACATGAGTGGAATCATTTTCTAGATCCTTGTGTGAAGATACCATTTTGCTGTGGTCATCAGTCATCTCAGCATGTTTCTTTTCAATTTCTTCATGGGTTTTCATCATAGTTTCATGCTCAGCTACCAAAGCTTTGTGTTCTGGACTTTCGGCTGGATTTTTTTTACAAGAAACTACAATTAACATTAAGCTGGCTGCAGCTAAATTTAATAAAGCTTTTTTCATAATTAGGGAATGTTTTATGTTACTATTCAGTAATTTAGCAAAAAAAAAGAATCGGTAATCAAGTTTATATTTAAAAATTAACATTTTCCATATTTCATCAATGTCATTATGACACAATTTCTGTAATGGCAGTATTCTTGCTAGTTTTGTAACAGAAAATATCAAGAAATTATTTACAATGAGTAAAGGAGAATATACGAAAGAAGACGAGATAAGGGATGCAATCGAAAATGATGAATTAAAGATTAAGCCCGAGGATATTACTAATGACAAGGAAGAAGCTAAGCAAGAAGAACAATCAATAGAAGATGTATTGCAAGTTGAAAAAGATAGATATTTACGTCTTTTTGCAGAGTTCGAAAATTATAAAAAACGCACAACTAAAGAAAGAATAGAATTATTTAAAACGGCAGGTCAGGAATTAATGACAGTTTTACTGCCAATTTTGGATGATTTTGAAAGAGCATTGACACATATTGAAGATGATAAAGAGGCCGAAGAATTAAGAAAAGGAGTTTTACTAATTTATCAAAAACTACTAAAGACTTTGGAGCAAAAAGGATTAGTAGCAATAGAGGTTAAACAAGGAGATAGTTTTGATGCAGATACTCATGAAGCGATAACTCAAATTCCTGCACCTTCTGATGATTTAAAAGGTAAAATTATTGATTGTGTAGAAAAAGGGTATAAGTTAGGAGATAAAATCATTCGTCACCCAAAAGTTGTTGTGGCGCAATCATAAAACAATTAATAATTATCAATTATCAATTGCCAATGATTTGTTGCTGATTGTTAATTGTCAATTGAGAGAATATGGCAAAACAAGATTATTACGAAGTATTAGGAGTTTCTAAATCTGCTACTCAAGCAGAAATTAAGAAAGCATATCGTAAAATGGCGATAAAGTATCACCCTGATAAAAATCCTGATAATAAAGAAGCTGAGGAGAAGTTCAAATTATGTGCAGAGGCATATGAAGTGCTTAGTGATGAACAAAAGAAAGCTCGTTATGATCAGTTCGGTCATGCTGCCTTTGAGGGTGGTGGTGGCTTCGGTGGCGGCGGAATGAATATGGATGACATATTCAGTCAGTTCGGAGATATTTTCGGAGGAGCTTTTGGAGGCGGCTTCGGTGGTTTTGGTGGTGGCGGTCGTCGTCAGGCAAGAGTAAAAGGAGGGAATTTACGTATTCGTGTTAAACTTACTTTAGAAGAAATAGCTAAAGGAGTAGAAAAGAAAGTGAAAGTTCGTCGTAAAGTTCAAGCTGATGGAGTTACCTATAAAACCTGTTCAACTTGTAACGGTTCTGGGCAGCAAATGCGTGTTACGAACACTATTTTAGGTAGAATGCAAACAGCAACTACTTGTGGAACTTGTCAAGGTGCTGGTGAAATGATTGACAACAGGCCAAGTAATGCTGACGCACAAGGAATGGTCGTAAAAGAGGAAACCGTTTCGATTAATATCCCAGAGGGAGTTACGGAAGGTGTTCAATTAAAAGTAGGAGGTAAAGGGAACGAAGCTCCTGGTAAAAATTCTATTCCTGGAGATTTATTAGTTTTAATTGAGGAAGTTCAACATGATACATTAAAACGAGAAGGAAGTAATATACATTACGACTTATACATTAATTTTTCTGAAGCGGTTTTAGGTACATCAAAAGAAATTGAAACTGTTACGGGAAAAGTGAAAATTAAAATAGATGCGGGTACGCAATCTGGAAAAATTTTAAGACTTAAAGGAAAAGGATTACCAAGTATCGAGAGATATGGAAATGGTGATTTCTTGATTCATATTAATGTATGGACACCTCAAGAACTAAATAAAGAGCAGAAGAAATTTTTTGAGTCTATGTTAAGTGATGATAATTTCTCACCAAACCCTCAAAAATCAGATAAATCATTTTTCGAAAAGGTAAAAGACATGTTCTCTTAAAAAAATAAAGTTTTTTTTATTTTTTTATTGTTACATGGAAAAAATATAATATATTTGTATCATCTAGGAGACGTCCTAGATACTTTTTCTTTTTCATAGCAATTTTCCCACTCAATCTTTGAGTGGGTTTTTTTATGAAAACATTTTTGAAAATATAACTAGCAGATCAGTCTTATCGCTTTGAGTTAAGTCAAAGAGGAAAGTCCGGACACCAGAGAGTAAGCATAGCGGATAACATCCGTCCAGTGTAAACTGAGGACAAGTGCAACAGAAAGAATGTACAGGTAATGCTGTAGTGAAATCAGGTAAACTCTATGCGGTGCAATGCCACGTATATTAGAGCTTGAGTGCTACTCGCACAATTCTAAGGGGTAGGCAGATAGATTTTATGAGTAATCATAAACCTAGATAAATGATAAGAACTTTTTAAGTTACAGAATCCGGCTTATTGATCTGCTTTTTTCTTTACTTGCTTATTTAGAATAATTATAAAGTTTTAGTTCTGAGAAGTTTATTGGTTGGATTGTGAATATGGTAAAATTTTAACTTTTTAAGCTTGTTAAAACTGTGTTATTCTTATTTTTAGAGTTTAAAATTATTAAATTATCAGTTATTTTCAACTTTCATTGTTTATTTTTAAAATATTGGCTAAAGTCGTACTTTTGCTTGATTGAAATTAACGAAAACGATTTCATAACAGCCTTTAACATTAAAAAGATTTATGAATACTTACAAAGATTACATTCAAGAGATTGAAGAGAGAAAGAGTCAAGGTTTGCATCCAAAACCAATCGACGGAGCAGAATTATTAAGTGAGGTTATAGCGCAAATTAAAGATGCTAACAATCCACACAGAAAAGATTCTCTTCACTTTTTTATATATAATACTTTACCAGGTACTACAAGTGCTGCTGGCGTAAAAGCTAAGTTTTTAAAAGAAATCATTTTAGGAGAAACTATAGTTGAGGAAATTTCTTCTGAATTTGCTTTTGAGCAGTTATCTCACATGAAAGGAGGTCCTTCAGTAGAAGTACTTTTAGATTTAGCTTTAGGAAATGATGATGTAATTGCAAATGAAGCAGCTAAAGTATTAAAAACACAAGTGTTTTTATACGAAGCTGATACTGAACGCTTAGAAGAAGCAATGAAATCTGGAAGTGCCATCGCTAAGGAAATTATAGAAAGTTATGCACAAGCGGAGTTCTTTACAAAGTTACCAGAGATAGATGAAAAGATTGAAGTAGTAACATATATAGCAGGTGTTGGAGATATCTCTACAGATTTACTTTCACCAGGTGCAGATGCACATTCAAGATCAGATCGTGAGTTACACGGTCAATCTATGTTTGAGCATAATAAAGATATGCAAAATGAATTATTAGCATTACAGAAACAACATCCAGATAAACGTGTAATGTTAATCGCAGAGAAAGGAACAATGGGAGTTGGTTCTTCACGTATGTCAGGTGTTAATAATGTTGCGTTATGGACAGGTATTCCTTCTAGTCCTTATGTACCTTTTATTAATATTGCACCAGTAATTGCTGGAACAAACGGAATCGCTCCAATTTTCTTAACTACAGTTGGTGTTACAGGAGGAATTGGAATCGATTTAAAGAACTGGGTTAAGCAAAAAGACGAGAATGGTAATACTATTGTTGATCAAGAAGGAGACCCAATTTTAAAAGAAGTATATTCTGTTAAAACTGGTACAGTTCTTACAATTAATACAAAAGAAAAGAAATTATACAACGGAGATAAAGAATTAAAAGACATTTCAACTGCGTTAACTCCTCAAAAAATGGAGTTTATCAAAGCTGGAGGTTCTTACGCAGTAGTTTTTGGAAAGAAATTACAAACGTTTGCTTGTAAAGCTTTAGGAATTGATGTTCCTCAAGTATATGCTCCTTCTAAAGAAATTTCTATTGAAGGTCAGGGATTAACAGCTGTAGAGAAAATTTTCAACAGAAATGCTGTAGGAAATACTCCAGGTGTTACTTTACATGCAGGTTCAAATACTCGTGTAGAAGTTAATATTGTAGGTTCTCAAGATACTACAGGATTAATGACTTCTCAAGAGTTAGAAATGATGGCAGCTACTGTAATTTCTCCAATAGTAGATGCAGGATATCAATCAGGATGTCACACAGCTTCTGTTTGGGATGACAAGTCTAAAGCGAACATCCCAAGATTAATGAAGTTTATGAATGATTTCGGTTTAATTACTGGGCGTGATCCAAAAGGAAAATATCATCCAATGACTGACGTAATTCATAAGGTATTAAATGATATTGCAGTTGACGATTGGGATGTTATTATTGGTGGAGATTCTCATACAAGAATGGCAAAAGGTGTTGCTTTCGGAGCGGATTCTGGAACAGTAGCTTTAGCTTTAGCAACTGGTGAAGCAACAATGCCAATTCCTGAGTCAGTTAAAGTAACTTTCAAAGGAGATATGGTTCCTTATATGGATTTCCGTGATGTGGTTCACGCTACACAACAACAAATGTTAGATCAGTTTGAAGGAGAGAATGTATTCCAAGGAAGAATCATCGAAGTTCATATCGGTACATTAACTTCTGATCAAGCATTTACTTTTACAGATTGGACTGCAGAAATGAAAGCGAAAGCTTCTATCTGTATTTCAGAAGATGAAACATTAATTGAATCATTACAAATTTCTAGAGATCGTATTCAAATTATGATTGATAAAGGAATGGATAATGAGAAACAAGTTTTACAAGGTTTAGTTGATAAAGCGAATAATCGTATTGCTGAATTAGAGTCTGGTAGAAGACCGGCTTTAAGACCAGATGCTGATGCTAAGTATTACGCAGAAGTTGTAATTGATTTAGACAAGATTGTTGAACCAATGATTGCCGATCCAGATGTAAATAATGAAGATGTTTCTAAACGTTATACTCACGATAACATTCAACCTTTATCTTTCTATGGTGGAACTAAGAAAGTTGATTTAGGATTTGTGGGGTCATGTATGATTCACAAAGGAGATATGAAAATTTTAGCTCAGATGTTAAAGAACATTGAAGCTCAACAAGGTGAAGTTAAATTTAACGCACCATTAGTTGTTGCTCCTCCAACGTATAACATTGTTGATGAGTTAAAAGCTGAAGGTGACTGGGATGTTTTAGCTAAATATTCTGGATTTGTTTTTGATGATGATGCACCAAAAGCAGCTGCTCGTACAAAGTATGAAAACGTATTATATTTAGAGCGTCCAGGATGTAACCTTTGTATGGGTAACCAGGAAAAAGCGGAGCCAGGAGATACTGTAATGGCAACTTCAACTCGTTTATTCCAAGGTCGTGTTGTAAGAGATTCACAAGAGAAAAAAGGAGAATCTTTATTATCATCAACGCCTGTAGTTGTATTATCTTCAATTTTGGGAAGAACTCCAACATTAGAAGAATATCAAGCTGCGGTTGCAGGAATTGAATTGACTAAGTTTAAACCATCTCAGAAACAATTGGTAATGTAATTGGTTTAAAATCATATTAAAAAAAGCTCAAGTCATAGACTTGGGCTTTTTTTTGTTTATATAGGAATAGAGTTTAATAATCAATTCATCGGAAATTTAAACTCATTTTTTCTTAAATTCGTGAAACAGATTAAAAACAACTCAAACTTATGGCTTTCGATATAGAAATGATTAAAGAGGTGTATAGTAAAGTAGTTGAACGAGTAGATTCTGCACGTGAGATTACTGGAAAACCTCTAACTTTAGCAGAAAAAATATTATATTCTCATCTTTGGGATGGTAAAACGACAAAAGCTTTTCGTAGAGGAAAAGATTATGTTGATTTTGCTCCGGATAGAGTGGCTTGTCAGGATGCTACTGCTCAAATGGCATTGTTACAATTTATGCAAGCTGGAAAACCTAAGGTAGCAGTGCCAACTACAGTACATTGTGATCACTTAATTCAAGCGAAAAATGGTGCGAGTAGCGATTTACAAAATGCATTAAATACAAGTAATGAAGTTTTTAACTTTTTAGAGTCAGTTTCAAATAAATATGGAATTGGATTTTGGAAACCTGGAGCAGGAATTATTCACCAAGTAGTTTTGGAGAATTATGCATTCCCAGGAGGAATGATGATTGGTACTGATTCTCATACTGTAAATGCAGGAGGTTTAGGAATGGTAGCAATTGGAGTTGGTGGAGCTGATGCAGTAGATGTAATGGCGGGAATGCCTTGGGAATTGAAGTTTCCTAAATTAATAGGAGTAAAGTTAACTGGTAAATTATCAGGTTGGACTGCTCCAAAAGATGTTATCTTGAAAGTAGCAGAAATATTGACTGTTAAAGGAGGAACTGATGCTATTGTAGAATATTTTGGACCAGGTGCAACAGCTATGTCATGTACAGGGAAAGGAACTATTTGTAATATGGGAGCTGAGATTGGAGCAACAACATCCACTTTTGGTTACGATGAATCAATGGAACGTTATTTACGTGCAACGGATAGAGAAGATGTTGCTGATGAAGCTAATAAAGTTAAAGAATATTTAACTGCGGATCCTGAGGTATATGCAAATCCAGAGCAGTATTTCGATCAGGTGATTGAAATTAATTTATCAGAATTAGGGCCTTTATTAAATGGACCTTTCACTCCAGATTTATCTACAGAAGTAGGAAGCGATATGACTAAAAAGGCAAACGATAATGATTGGCCTTTAAAGGTAGAATGGGGACTAATTGGTTCTTGTACAAATTCTTCTTATGAAGATTTATCTCGTGCTTCTTCAATTGCTCAACAAGCTTTAGATAAAGGATTAAAAACAAAAGCGGAATTTGGTATTAACCCAGGTTCTGAACAAGTGCGATATACAGCAGAACGTGATGGTATCTTACAAGTTTTTGAAAAGTTAGATGCAACAATTTTCACTAATGCTTGCGGACCATGTATTGGTCAATGGGCTCGTTATGAAGATCCAAAAAATGCACCTAAAAATAGTATTGTTCATTCATTCAACAGAAACTTTGCAAAACGTGCTGATGGAAATCCAAATACACATGCTTTTGTAGCTTCACCAGAGCTAGTAGCAGCTATAGCAATTGCAGGTAGATTAGATTTTAATCCATTAACAGATAAGTTAATTAATGAGAATGGAGAAGAAGTAATGCTTGATGAACCAACAGGATGGGAATTACCACCTAAGGGATTTGAGGTAAAAGAAAATGGATACATAAGTCCAGCTAAAGACGGAAGTAGTGTAGAGGTTGTAGTAGATCCTAATTCAGATCGTTTAGAGTTGCTAACTCCTTTTGAACCAATTGGTAATGAAATTAAAGGAGCTAAGCTATTAATTAAAGCTTATGGTAAATGTACAACAGACCACATATCAATGGCTGGTCCATGGTTACGTTATCGTGGTCATTTAGATAATATTTCAAATAACTGTTTAATTGGAGCTGTAAATGCTTATAACAAACAAACAAACTTTGTTAAGAGTCAAATTACAGGAGAGTACGACGCAGTGCCTGCAACGCAAAGAGCTTACAAAGCAGCTGGTATACCTACAGTTGTTGTTGGAGACCATAACTATGGTGAAGGATCATCTAGAGAGCATGCAGCTATGGAACCGCGTCATTTAGGAGTGGTAGCCGTAATTGTGAAATCGTTCGCTCGTATTCACGAAACGAACCTTAAAAAACAAGGTATGTTAGGTTTAACTTTTGCTAATGAGGCTGATTATGATTTAATTCAAGAAGATGATACTTTCAATTTCTTAGATCTTAATGAATTCGCTCCAGACAAACCATTACATATTGAAGTAGTTCATAAAGATGGCTCTAAGGATGTAATAAAAGTGAATCACACTTATAACGAAGGTCAGATTCAATGGTATAACGAAGGTTCGGCATTAAATTTAATTAAAAAAGAAAATGCTTAAATTTCTCGATACCAAATAATATAAAAGAAAGTGCAGTATTTAACTGCACTTTTTTATTTTTGGTAGAAATGTTCATTTTTAAATCACACTCTTGAAAAACATTAAAATTCCTCACGCTTTAACTTTATTATTCATCATAATCTTATTGGTATCAGCATTAACATATTTCATTCCTGCGGGAAAATTTGAAAGAGTTTTAATAGAAGGAAGAAATCGGGTTATTCCTAACTCATATCAAGTTATTGAAAGCACTCCTGTGAACGTATTTGATATATTCAAAGCTATTCCTCTGGGATTTCAAACTGCGGTGAATATTATTTTTATCGTACTAGCAGGTGGAATTATGTTCGGAGTAATCGAAAAATCAAAAGCTATTGAAAATGCGGCAGGAACATTAGTAAGAAAGCTAGGAAATGAAAAAAGATATCTTATAGTATTTTTAATTACATTTTTTTATGGAGCTTTAGGAGTGTTCGTAGGCTATGAGCACAATATTGCCATGATTCCCATTGCTGCTGTATTAAGTATAGCAATTGGTGGAGATTTAATTTTAGCTGCGGGAATTTCTGTAGCAGCTGTTACGATAGGTTTTGGCTTATCACCTATAAATCCTTACACAGTTGGAATTGGACATAAATTGGCAGAACTACCCTTATTTTCGGGAGCGGTTTTAAGAAGTCTATTATGTATTGCAGCTCTTTTTATATTGGCTGTTTATAATATTAGGTATTTAAAAAGAATTTCAGAAAATCCTTCCAAGTCTCTTGGAAAAGGATTAGATGAAAGTGGAATTCAATTATCAAAACCAATAGCTGAATATAGAATTTCCAGAGTAAATAGTATCGTTTTAGCAATTTTTATTGTTGGTCTAGGAATTATAGTTTGGGGAGTTTTTACTTACAAATGGTACTTTATTGAGTTATCTGCAATTTTTTTAATGATAGCCATTTTAATTGGTTTAGTTTCTGGGATGAATCAAAACACCTTTAGTGAAACAGTTCTAAAGTCCGTTTCTAAAGCCGCTCCTGGTGCATTTATGGTTGGTTTTGCAACAACTATAAAAGTATTGATGGATATGAGTAATATAGGAGATACAATTTCTTATGAAATGGCAAATATATTGCAAGGATTACCTCAGTTCTTTGCAGCAGTAGGGATGTCCATTTCACAAGGTGTGATTAATTTATTTATTCCATCAGGAAGTGGACAGGCTTTAGCAACGTTACCTGTAATGATTCCATTAGGAGAAGTTTTGGGATTAACTCGACAAACTACGATTTTAGCATTTCAAATTGGCGATGGTGTTACGAATTTGGTAAATCCAACTTTAGGTGGATTAATCGGAATGCTAAGTATGTGCAGAGTTCCATTAAATAGATGGTTTAAATTTATTTTACCGTTAGTGATTATAATATTAGTACTTTCATGGACGGTTTTAACAATCGCTACTTTTATAAATTATTAGAATGACAGCCAAAGAGATATTAGCAAAACTTGTTAGTTTTGATGTGTTAAGTAAACAAAATAATCTTGATTTAGTAAATTGGATTGCTGACTATATAAAGCAATATGATATTGAAACTGTTTATGTTTATAATGAAGATAAAACTCAGGCCTCATTGCATTGTAGAATTGGACCTGCTGTAGATGGAGGAGTTATTCTCTCTGGTCATACAGATGTTGTTCCTGTAAAAGGTCAACCTTGGGAAACAAATCCTTTTGAACTGGTTGAAAAAGAAGGTAAGTTATATGGACGAGGAGCCTGTGATATGAAAGGCTATTTAGCTTGTTTTTTATCAGTTTTACCTAAAATGGTTCAGGTAGATTTGTCTATTCCAATCTATTTTGCGATTTCTTATGATGAAGAAATTGGTTGTTTAAGAGCGCCTGAATTAGCGGAACATATAAAATCTTATTATTCTGAAAAGCCTAAATATGCAATCATTGGAGAACCATCAATGATGCAACCAATCGTAGGACAAAAAGGGATTTTATATGTTGAAACTAAAGTAAATGGAAGTCAAGGACATAGTAGTAGAATTGAGAAAGAAGTCAGTGCAATTCATGAAAGTACAAGGTTAATATTATGGCTAGAAAATAAGATGAAAGAGTTAGCTTCCCAAACAAGAAATGAATCTTTTTTACCTCCTCATTCAACTTTACATGTTGGCCAAATAACAGGAGGGATAGCTACAAATGTTGTTGCTGGGAATACAATATTTCAATGGGATGTTAGATCAATTCCAGAAGATAATATTATGGATATTGTAAATGATTTTCAAGAGTATTGCAACGAGCTTCAAGAAGAAAAAAGAAAGCTTTTTCCAGAGTTTAAAATTGAAAATGAATTACTACATCCACCGGTTCCTGGCTTACAAACAGATGAAGAAGCATCAATTGTAGATTTAGTTTCGGAGATTACAGGAAATAATATTCCAAGTTATGTGGCATATGCCACAGAAGCTGGTCAATTTGCTGAAGCTGGTTTCGAAAGTATTATTTGCGGTCCTGGTTCAATTGAACAGGCTCATAGAGCAAATGAATTCGTCTCTATTGATCAATTAAATCTAGGTGTTCAAATGATTGAGAATTTAGTAGATAAGATCAGTAAAAAAAATTAAAACAAATAGGTAGTAAGTTTAATAATTGCTGAGATTATGGTGTACATCAAGCAATAAATCTTAGTATATTTAGCTGTTAAATTTAATTACAATGAAAATGAAAAATACGTTTCTAATAGTTCTATTGACAATTTTTGTGTCATGTTCAAATAATGATTCAATTATTGATGTCATAACGAAAGAGTTATATGTGAGTAAAATTGTAAACACTAGTGCGAATGGATCATCCGAATTACGATTTACATATGATAGCAAGAATCGTTTAATTAAGAATGAAACTGATGCGTATTACCGGGAGTTTATCTATAACTCAAATAATAAGGTAGTTACGATTAAAAGTGTTACCAAGCCTAATATTCCATATTACACGGTTAATTTTGTTTACGATAATTTAGGACGCATTATTGAAGTTAAAAGAGATAATCATTACAATAGTTCTATTTTCTACACGAAGTACGATTATTATGCAACTGGAGAAGTAGATAATGTTTATGTTTTTACATCGATGGATAACTATAACAGTAATAATCATAATCGCTATTACGATGTTTCTGGATATGGCAGCGGTAATAATTTTGAAGGGAAGTTATTAAGTGTTTATAACTCGAATAATGATTTTTATGATCCTTTAGATGATGAAACTTGGAGTTACGATAGTTATTATAAACCTTATTTCGGAGAGGCAATTAACGAAATAGCTTTACCTTATGCTACAGACGGTACAGGAATTGATTGGGATGTTAGGTATCAATCAAACAATCCAGTTAATGTTTCTACCTTTAATTTTAATTCTGGTATAAATTTTATTAGACGATCGTATGAGTATATTTATAATGACGACGGGTACCCAACAAAAATGGTAAAGAAAACTTATTTGCCTGATGGTAGTGTTAGCGCTACTTTTACTCAAGATTATACTTACGAATTAAGATAATAGAAATAACTAACCGAGATATGCAAGCCCTGAAAAAAATCAGGGCTTTTTTGTAAGGTTTTGTGTTTCTCCTTGACTGAATACTATCAAACTTGCAAAACTATGAGTGCTTTATGGTATTTCGAAGATGTAAATCTCTTTAAAATATTGTGTCCCCATAAATATCCAGCATATAAGAAAGAACACGATATTGATACTTACAAGAAGAGCGATTACATTTATTTTACTGACGATAACGCTAATAAAATCTATCTTATTGATAAAGGTAAGGTTAAATTAGGTTATTATACCGAAGATGGGGAAGAGGTAATAAAAGCGATTTTAACCAAAGGTGAAATTTTTGGTGAAAAAGCATTGTTGGGAATTGATAAAAGAAATGAATTTGCTCAATCTATAGATAATACTACTTCAATTTGTCCTGTATCGAAAGACACAATGTTTCAATTAATGAGAGATAATGTTTCGATAAGCTTTAAAATATATAAGTTTATTGGTTTACGAATAAAACGATTGGAGCGTAGATTAGAATTACTACTTTTTAAAGATGCTAAAACCAGACTTTTAGAGTTTTTAGATGAGTTGTGCGAAGATTACGGGTATGAGTGTGATCAAACAGGAGATCACATCATAAAACATCCTTATACACAAAAAGATATCGCTTCCTTAATTGGAACTTCACGTCCAACATTAAATTCACTTTTAAACGAATTAAAGCATAATCAAATTATTGATTTTAATAGAAAAGAGATCAGATTATTGAAAAAAATAGCCTAAATGTAAGCTAGCTTACATTTTATGAAATTCTCGCGGAATAACTTTGTAGAAACCATAATAAAGTAATAACCATGAGAAAATTATTGTTAGGATTTTTAGCATTAACACTGACTTTTACATCTTGTGACGATGATGATAAAGTAATTATAACAGAAGGAGGTACACTAAGTGGTGGGCCTTTTACTTTTTTCGTTGATGGAAAAGTAGATAACGTATCAGGAATTACCTTAACGGGTAATATTCAAGGAGCAAATACTACGTATGTAATTACAGATGATGCTGGTAATATTTTAGGATTACCACCAACCTTAGAGGCTGTAGAAGGAGTAAACTTTGATGGAGCTGGAGTTGGAGTTTGTTTAATTTGGCATTTAGCATTTGAAGATGGCATCGAAGGAGCTGAAGTTGGGCAAAACGCCAATAATTTGAAAGGAAATTTTGATCTCTCTAATTCTATTACTGTTAATAGAAATGGAGGGCCAGTAGCAGGAATGTTAAATGGAGGTCCATTCAATTTTTGTGTTGATGGCACTGTTGATAATGTTTCTGGTGTAACTGTTTCTGGATCACCAGTTGGTTCAAATAGTTCGTTTATAATTACAGATGATACTGGAAATATCTTAGGATTACCAACTACTATGACTGATTTAGAAGGTGTTGATTTTGATGGAGCCGGA
This sequence comes from Tenacibaculum sp. MEBiC06402, assembly GCF_049239625.1. Taxonomy (NCBI): domain Bacteria; kingdom Pseudomonadati; phylum Bacteroidota; class Flavobacteriia; order Flavobacteriales; family Flavobacteriaceae; genus Tenacibaculum; species Tenacibaculum sp. MEBiC06402. Next base: position 194,815 of record NZ_JBMKKT010000094.1, on the reverse strand, counting down.
GCAGGCAAATGTTTGATTTGGTACATCCGCTATGAAGATGGTTTACTTGGTTTAGAAGCAGGGAAAAATGCTAATGATTTAGAGGGAGTGTTTAGTTTATCAAATTCAATTGATGTAATTAGATCTAAAACCGAAGCAGGAACTTTAACAGGAGGACCTTTTAAATTTGGAGTTGGAGACGGTGTTGCAGATAATGTTTCTGGAATTGCGGTTACGGGAATGCCAACAGGATCTAATAGTACTTTCATTGTTACTGATGATTCTGGAAATATCTTAGGATTACCAGCGACAATGTCAGATTTAGAAGGTGTAAATTTTGAAGGAGCTGGTGAAGGAAGATGTTTGATATGGTATTTACGATATGAAGACGGAATTCAAGGGTTAGCTATGGGCCAAAACGCTAATAACTTATCTGGATGTTTTGATTTATCTAATGAAATTATCGTAGATAGAGTTGCTGCTCCAGTAGCAGGAACTTTAACAGGAGGTCCATTTAAGTTTACTGTTGATGGGACTGCAGATAACGTTTCAGGTGTATCAATTACTGGTTCACCGGTTGGTACAAATAGTTCGTTCATTGTTACAGATGATTCTGGAAATATTTTAGGATTACCTCCTACAATGTCAGCACTAGAAGGAGTGAACTTCGATGGAGCTGGAGCAGGTACTTGTTTAATCTGGTATATCCGTTACGAAGATGGATTGGAAGGATTAGAAGTGGGTGAAAATGCTAATGATTTACGAGGTTTATTCAGTTTATCTAATTCAATTGAAGTATTTCGCTGTTCGCCAACAGAAGCTGGTACTTTGAACGGCGGACCTTTTAACTTCACTGTAGATGGTACAGCAGATAATGTGTCAGGAATAACTTTGACAGGAAATTCTGTTGGAGCAAATAGTTCTTTTATAGTAACGGATGATATGGGTAACATATTAGGTTTACCACCAACCATGACAGTATTAGAAGGTGTAAATTTTGATGGAGCAGGAGTAGGAGTGTGTTTAATCTGGTACATCCGATATGAAGATGGATTGGAAGGACTAGAAATGGGTAAAAACGCCAATGATTTAAAAGGATGTTTTGACCTCTCAAATTCGATAACAGTTAATAGAAACTAGTTATAATTCCGAGTTTTCGAAGTGCAGTTGGTTTATCTGGCTGCACTTCTTTATTTTTACGAAATGATAGAGTTTTTAAATACCATTTCATCAAAAGCTTTAAAAGTAATTGATGAAAATATTTCGTTAAAAGAATACACACCAATTTCAATATCGTCCGATAACAAAGCCTTAGAAACATTCGATGTTTCTTCTTCGAAGGAATGGAAATTTTTTTTAGATGAATTTTTGAAAGATAGAAAAGCAAAGGTTGCCTTCGGAGGGTATATTGAAAAAAGAGATATATACAAAAGAAGTGCTTACTTCAATTCAAGTGAAGATGAAGAAAGAAATATTCATCTTGGTTTAGATTTGTGGTGCGATTCAGGTACTAAAGTTCTTTCTGTTTTAGCTGGCGAGATTCATAGTTTCAAAAACAATTTGAATCATGGCGATTATGGCCCAACAATTATCGTCAAGCATAATGAGCAAGGAAAAGAATTTTATTCACTATATGGACACTTGTCTCTTGAGTCTTTAGAAAACCTCGAAGTCGGTCAAAAAGTAAAACAAGGTCAAGTAATCGCGACTTTAGGGAAAAGTACTATAAATGGCGATTATGCTCCTCATCTTCACTTCCAACTTATTTTAGATATACAAGATTTTAAAGGAGATTATCCTGGAGTTGCTTCGAAAAAAGATCTTGATTTCTATAAACAAAATTGTCCAAATCCAAATTTACTCTTAAAATTGCCAAATGAAATATAGACAACTAACAAAGGAACAGTTCGAGTCTTTGCATGAAGAGTTTTCAAAGTTTTTAGCCACTCAGAGTATTGATGCTAAAGAATGGACAACCATTAAGTCTGAGAATCCTTCATTAGCTGAAGAGGAGATGAATTTATTCAGTGATGTAGTTTGGGAAGATGTATTAAATCGAACCAAATATTTAGAACATGTTTCACCGAAAACACTTAATTTATTTAAGTGTGATGATAAAGAAATCAAAAGAATCGTTATTAAAGTTGATAAAGAGGTTGATTTATTAACACAAAATGGTTATAATTGGTTGTTAGAGCATTATAATTCTCAAGAAGTATCTTTTTTACAAGGCAGAAAAGAATATTCTAATGAGAGAAATCTTGAAATTTTTGACTTAATAGAAAAAGGAAGCACCATTTCTAACGGCGATTTGTTCACTTTTTTCGAAAAAATTATAAGTTAATTATTAACAAATATATTTTTTGGTCTAACTTTTGCTTATTTTTGAATAGAAACACAATCTGTATATAATGAAAAAAATAGTATTAACATTATTTTTAGGTCTAGTGTCTTTTACAGTGAAAGCTCAAGATGTAGAAGGTATACTAACTTCTGGTAAGTGGTTTATCGAATCAATTCAAGAGAAAGGTGAAGAACCTGAAATGTCAGCTAATAAGCAAGACGAATGGTTATTATTCACAAAAGACGGAAAAGTCGAAGAATCTCATTTTGGAGAATTAGAAACTTTTTCTTGGAATTATGATAAGGTAAAGAAAACGATTAAAATTTCAGGTTCTGAAACTATATTCCACAGAATTATTGAAATTTCAAACGACAGACTTATCGTTGAAGTTGTGGAAGATGTTAAGGGAGCAGCAGATGATAATCTTATGATTACATATATTAAGTAGTTAATACATAAGTATATTTAATAGCTTATCTGTCCCCGAGGTAGCAACGTCTTTAATAATAGTTAAATTATTAAAGGCGTTTTTGTTTACATATGGTTTTGGATCAATAAAATATATTGGGGTTTCTTCTTTTGTGAAATTAATTAAACTAGCTGCAGGATAAACTTGCATAGATGTACCTACGATGACTAGAATATCTGCTTGTTCTGTTATATTTATTGCTTTTTCTAACATAGGAACGTCTTCACCAAACCATACAATGTGAGGTCTTAATTGTGATCCGTCATCAGCTAAGTCGCCAATCATAATATCTTTATTCCAATAGCATATAAAATCATTTACAACAGAACTTCTTGCTTTTAAAAGTTCCCCATGCAAGTGCAAAACGTTTTTGCTATTTGCTCTTTCATGCAAATCATCAACATTTTGGGTTACTATATGAACTTCGTATTTTTCTTCTAATTTTTTTAAATTATGATGTGCTTGATTTGGATTTACTTGAAATAATTGCTGTCTGCGTTTATTATAAAAATCTAATACCACACTAGGATTGTTTTTAAAACCTTGAGGTGAAGCTACTTTCATAATCTCATGTCCTTCCCACAAACCATTTGCGTCTCTAAAAGTGTTAATTCCGCTTTCGGCACTAATGCCAGCGCCTGTTAAAACCACTATTTTTTTCATTAGTCTAAAATAATAATTTTTATATGTTTGTCATATGATAGATGAGGAGTTATTAAAGTATTTAGAGAATTTTGTTACTGAGAGTAGAAGGCTAAATTTTAAAGAGGTTTTAAAAAATAGAACGAAACACTTTTCGGTAGTGTTAGAAAATATTTTTCAATCTCATAATGCTAGCGCAGTTGTTCGAAGTTGTGATGTCTTTGGCATTCAGGATGTTTATACGATAGAAAATAGCCATGTAAATAAAGTTTCTAGAAGGATTGCAAAAGGGAGTCAAAAATGGTTAGATTTTCATCGTTATAAATCTGACACGAATAATACTCAGGAATGTTTTAACGAAATAAAAAAGCAAAATTATCAGATAATAGTTACAACTCCACATAATGATTCTTGCTATCTGTCAGATTTTGATATTTCAAAAAAGTCGGTCTTTGTTTTTGGCGTTGAAAGAGAGGGAGTTTCTGATTTTATGATGGAAAATGCAGATGGATATTTAAAAATTCCAATGGTTGGTTTTACCGAAAGTTTAAATATTTCTGTTGCTGCTGCTATTGTTTTACAAGATGTAACAACACGATTGAGAAAGTCCAATGTTAATTGGCAATTAACTGAAAAAGAACAGAAAGAAATTTATGCTCGTTGGGTTGAAAGCTCAATAAAAAATGTTGAACAGCATAAAAGCTTATTTTATAATCAAAAGTAATTAGCTTTTCGATTTTTCTTTAATAATCTTATTATTAGGATAGAATATATTGTATTCGACACCTTGAAGCATTCTTTTTTCGAAATCTATCTCGAGAAATTCACAAACTTTATGTAACGTATTTTCCGTATCGTGAATTAAGTCTGAAAAACTGATATGAAACGAATCATCGTATTGTTTAATTTCATTAATCATCGTTATAGTTTTATCATACTCATTTTTAGCTTGACGTAAATTCATTTGTGTTCTGCTCAGCATACTATTTAGCACCTCTGATTCATCTCTTACAATAGTGATTATTTTCGATTTACGATCTATATAATCTTCAATAGACAGTTTAGAGGTAGGATAGCGTTTGTTGTTATGAAATTTACTCGATTTTATAGTAAAGTCAAGGTTAAAGATACGATTCATTAAATGGCCAAATTTACTGGGTCTTTGATGCATTCTTATTTGTCTCCAACAAATTAATTTATTACCACTATATTTTTTTCCTGCGAGTTTAAGAATGTCTTTACTTGTAGATTCAATTAGCATATTTATTTCAGAATGACCACCAAGCATTGATGCTAATAAAGTGGTTCCACTCCTTTGACAACCTACAACTAGCAACAATTTAGAAATATTATTCATTATAAATATTTTAGTTTATAAACTTCTTAACGTATTAATTAATTCATTCGCTCTTTTTTCAAGACTGAAATTCTCAACAATTCTGTTTTTAGCTTTTGCTCCGAATTGATTTTTATTGGTATTTTCAATGGCTTTACAAATAATTTTTTCCAGTTGGTATGAATCGTTTTTTTCGAGCACATAACCTGAATCTCCAATGATTTTTGGTAATATATTTACCGATGATACTATGGGAATGCATTCACATAACATTGCCTCGCAAAGTGATAGACCAAATCCTTCGAAAATAGATAATTGAAAATAGTATTGAGATTTGTTGTACTCGTTTAGTAATTCTTTATTACTAAGTCTTCCTAGAAATTGGACGTTTTTTGGAACATTATTAAAACCGATGTTTTCGCAACCAGCAATATAAAATTTGCAATCAGTAAATTTTTTAGCAACGGCTATAATTAAATCTCCACCTTTATGAATGAATTGACTTTCTGAAAATACTGCTAGAAATCTTTTCTCCTCTTTGTTAATCTCCTTTAATCGCCTCCAAAACTTTATATCTAAACCATTGTATATAACCTTGTGTGGTGTTTTTAAATTAGGAAAGTAATGTTTAATTCCTTGAACATTTTCTTGTAATGTATATTTACTTTCAGTATGAATTAAAGAATCACTTACGGGTAATAATATAGATGCTTGCCTGTATGAAAAACCGCAAACCTTTTTAACTAAGGACTTTCTCATACTTCCATAATTAATATGAGTAATGACTGCGCAATCAGTGCCATGTAATACTATAGCAGTTGGTACTTTGAATATTTTACCCAGTAGAGTTGGCAAAACTGCCCAGTATCCACCAAATTCAATTAATATTTTCTTTGTTTTTCTAATATTTTTTAAAAGAAAGAACAGCTGACGAATTGCAAATATGGGATATAAAGATTTTCGTTTCCAATTATAATCATTTATAACTACATGAAATTCAGTCGAAAATATTTCAATATCATTATCGATAAATGAATTTCTATAAGGCGTTATTATAATGATTTGTTCTTTCGTCATTTATTGGGACAACAAGATTTTATAAACTAATTCTTTGGTTAAATCTTTTCCCTTGGCAAGTTCTTTAATTCTTGTAAACGGAACAACATAAGTACATCCATTACTATGTTCGGAACATCCATATGCTGATTTTCCTTTTAAAACAGTTCCTTTTTTACATCTAGGGCATGTAATTACATCAGGAATTTTAGTGCTCTTTTTCGTTTCTAGCTTTAAGTTAAAATTATCATCAAAACGAATCAAACCTTCTACTTTACCATTCTCAGTATTCCAACCTTTTAAGTTTGTTGTATTTCCTTTATCTAATAGACGAATAAGCTGATTTTCTGAAATCTTTTTTTCTAAAAAAGAGAAAGGAAGCGTAAAATCGCACCCATTTTTGTAATTAGAACATCCATAAGCAGAACTTCCCTTTAATAAATTTCCTTTTTTACATTTTGGACAATCTTTTCCAACTACTGTTTTTTTAGTACTTGAACTTTTCTTTGGACTAACTTTTTCCTGAATGTTGTTTTCAGCCGAAAGTCTGGCTGTTTTTTTACTAGAACGAACTTCATACACCAAATGATCAACCATTTTTTTCATCTGTTTAATAAAGTTACTTGCATGATATTCACCACGTTCAATTTCTTTTAAACGCTTTTCCCAAAGTCCAGTTAATTCGGCGGATTTCAGAAGTTCGTTGTCAATAAGTTCAATTAAATCAATTCCTGTTTGTGTTGGAACAACTAATTTTTTTTGACGCTCAATGTATTTTCTTTTAAATAAAGTTTCGATAATACTTGCTCGAGTAGATGGTCTTCCAATTCCATTTTCTTTCATTAACTCTCGCATTTCATCATCGTCCACTTGTTTACCAGCAGTTTCCATAGCACGTAATAAACTTGCTTCGGTGTAGTTTCTTGGTGGTTTTGTTTCTTTTTCTAAAAAACTTGGTTCATGAGGGCCTTTTTCGCCTTTCTCAAAGTTTGGTAAAATACTTTGTTCGGTATTTATTTTTTTGGGTTCCTCGTTGTATTCAAACACAACACGCCAACCTTTTGTGAGAATTTCTTTTCCAGTTGTTTTAAAAGAAACTTCATCAGCTTTTCCAATAACTGCTGTATTTGAAATATCACTATCAGGATAAAAAACCGCTATAAATCTTCTAACAATAATGTCATAAACTTGTTGCTGATTGTATTGTAAATTTGTTTGAATACCAGTTGGAATGATCGCGTGGTGATCCGTAACTTTTTTATCGTTAAAAACTCTTGAGGATTTTTTTATTTTCTTACCGAGTAGAGGAGAGGTCAACTCACTGTAGTTCGTTAATCGTTGTAAAATGCCTGCGACTTTAGGATAAATGTCATTCGGTAAAAAAGTTGTATCAACCCTCGGATAGGTAACAACTTTCATTTCATAAAGTTTCTGAACAATTTTAAGGGTCTCATCTGCTGAGAAACCAAACTTATTGTTGCAATAAACTTGTAATCCGGTTAAATCAAAAAGTTTAGGAGCGTAATCTTTTCCTTTTTTCTTTTTTACAGAAACAATTTCAAAATCTGATTCTTTAACCTTGTCAGCAAAAGCTTGTCCTTCTTCCTTTTTTAAAAACCGACCTTCCTCACAATTAAAAATTGTATTGCGATAGGTAGTTTGTAGTTCCCAATAAGGTTCAGGTTTAAAGTGCTTAATTTCGTTATATCGATTAACCAACATAGCAAGTGTTGGTGTTTGAACTCTACCAATAGAAAGAACTTGTTTGTAACCCCCAAATTTTACGGTGTATAATCTGGTAGCATTTAATCCCAGTAACCAATCGCCAATTGCTCTTGAATAACCTGCATAATATAGATTATTGTAATGCTCATCATCTTTAAGATTTTCAAATCCTTCCTTTATAGCTTCTTCAGTAAGCGAAGAAATCCAAAGTCGCTGGACTTTACCTTTATATTCAGCTTGATTAATTACCCAACGTTGAATTAATTCTCCCTCTTGACCGGCATCCCCGCAGTTTATTACAACATCTGCTTTGTCAAATAAAGACTTTACAATTTTAAATTGTTTTTGTATTCCAGAATCTTCTGTAACTTTCGTTCCAAACTTTTCAGGAAGCATGGGTAAATTGTTTAAATCCCAGCTCTTCCAATAAGGTTTATAATCTTTTGGTTCTAAAAGTGTACATAAATGCCCAAAGGTATATGTAACAGCATATCCATTTCCTTCAAAATATCCATCATGTTTCGTATTGGCACCCAAAATGTTAGCAATTTCTCTGGCAACACTAGGTTTTTCGGCTATACAAACTTTCATTTTACATTTTTAATCGCCGAAAAATAGTAAAATTGATATAATAATTCTATTTTTAGGCGTTATTAAAATAGATTTAATAAAATTATAAATCCCTAAATTAAAAATTATGAGAAAAGCATTATTGTTGTTATTGTTTGTAGTTTCTTCTTCAGTAGCTTACGCGCAGATAGAATTTTTAGAAACTAGTCAGAGTGAGATTGTTGGTAAAGTGAGCTATGTTTACTTGGAAAAGGTTGGAGAAAATGATTACAATTTCTTTTTCAAAAACATTAATGCGATTGGTCATGAATACGTAAACTTTAGCTTTAAGAATGTAGACAACGATATTGATAAATTATACAATGGATTAATGAAAGGGTTTCAAGATGTGCCAAGAGATCCATTAAAAATGAAAGCAAACGGACAAATTGTATGGTTAAAGTATTCAAGAGAAGATGGTGAAGCTTTCTTACAAATACAAATGACAAGCGGTGATGATCCTGAAATAGCTGAAACAGTAAAGGTTTCAAGATTATTAACTGCAGAAGATATTACTTCGTTATTTAAGAAGTAATGAGTTTTTTGAAATATAAAATTGAAAGTCCGAGATTTAATCTCGGACTTTTTATTTGTTTAAGAACGATTTTAACTCTTTGTAAGAGTCTATTTTAATAGACCTCTTTTCTTTTTTTATTAAGCTTTTTATTTCTTCTGGAATAGTTAGTTTCAAATTTAATGTACTTTCAACTACATCTATAAATTTTATAGGATGAGCAGTTTCGAGAAAAACACCATATTCATTACTTTGTAATTTGTGTTTCTCTAAACCTAAAAAACCAACTGCTCCGTGTGGGTCAGCAATGTAATTAGTTTCTTGATAGATTTTTTTCATAACTTCTTTGGTAGAACTATCATCAAAAGAATAGGAAGAGAAGCCACTTTTTAAAGAATTAAAACTATTATTAAAAAGTTGTTGAATTCTAATAAAATTACTCGGATTCCCAACATCCATTGCATTTGAAATCGTGGCTTTCGATGCTTTCGGAGTATATTCCCCATTTTTCATGAATTCGGGAACAGTATCATTAACATTTGTAGCTGCTACGAAATGACGAATAGGTAAACCTAATTTTTGAGCCATAAGACCTGCGCAAATGTTACCAAAGTTTCCACTAGGAACAGAGAATACGATGTTAGGATGATTTTCGTGCAATTGTTTGTAAGCAAAGAAATAATAGAACATTTGAGGTAACCATCTTGCAACATTTATGGAGTTTGCTGATGTTAGTGTTCTTGAAATTTCATCATCTAAAAATGCTGTTTTTACCATATCTTGGCAATCATCAAAAACTCCATTAACTTCCAGAGCAGTAATGTTTTGTCCTAGAGTTGTTAATTGTTTTTCTTGAATATCACTTACTTTTCCACTAGGATATAAAATCACAACATCGACACCTTTTACACCTAAAAAACCATTAGCAACAGCACCGCCTGTATCTCCTGATGTTGCTACTAATACAGTAACGTCATTTGAATTATCTTTATTAAAGTAACCTAAACATCTCGCCATAAAGCGTGCACCAACATCTTTAAAAGCTAGAGTTGGACCATGAAAAAGTTCTAAACTACCTATGTTTTCTTTCACTTTTACAACTGGAAATTCAAAAGAAATAGTTTCAGATACTATTTGTTTTAAAATGTTTTCTGGAATTTCATTACCTACAAATTGTTTAATCGCTTCGAAAGCAATTTCTTCATTTGAATACTTACTTATATTATCAATAAAGTCTTTCGAAAGTGGTGTAATATTTTCAGGGAAATATAATCCTCTATCAGGAGCTAACCCATTAATTACGGCATCTTTAAAAGAAACAGGTTCTGATTGTTGATTTAGACTGAAATAGTTCATAATTAATTTTGTTCTAAGATTTTAACTCCTTCTGTATTTATTTTTGAATATACCATCGTAAAATCTATATTCTTGTCGCTGTAGCTATCTTCTATAGCTTTATATACATTTTTTGCATTTTCTTCACCTTTACAAAGCGCAAAAATTGTCGGTCCCGATCCCGAAATTCCGGCACTTAAAGCTCCGGCGTGTATTGCAGCCTTTTTCACTAAATCAAAATGTGGAATTAAATGTTTTCTTGCAGGTTCAACAACGATGTCTTTTAAAGAATTTGCGATGATATCATAATCTCCAGAATATAGTCCGCTAATTAAACCACCAACATTAGCCCATTGAGTAACTGCATCTCCTAAGGGAATCATTTCCGGTAATACATTCCGAGCATCTTTAGTTCTCACTTTAACTTGAGGATGAATTGCTACTAATATTAGTTCTTTCGGAACTGGAATTTTTACAATAGAAAGAGGTTCATATTGTTGAACTAAAATAAAACCTCCATAAATTGCAGCAGCTACATTATCTGCAATTTCGGAGCCACAGGCAACTTTTTCACCATACATTGCGAATTTTGTAAGCTCTAAATTGGTGAAAGGTTCATTTAAAAGTTTGTTCACCGCAAAAGCAGCACCAGCAGCACTTGCGGCACTACTACCTAAACCACTTCCTGGTGAATATCCTTTTTCAATAGAAATATCGATTCCAAAGTCAGCGGGATGTTTTTTCAACATCTTTATAGCAACTGCACTTGCCACGTTTTTATCTGTATCATAAGGTAGATTTGCACCTTTTATATTTACGATTTTAACTTCTTTTGATGAAGTTTTTGTAAAAGTCATTGTATCACCTAAATCGTTTACAGCAAAACCCAAGCAATCAAATCCACAAGAAACATTAGCTACAGTAGCAGGCGAAAATATTTTTATTTGATTCATTTCTAATTTAATTATTTGCAACTCTAATTACATCAGCAAAAATACCAGAAGCTGTTACATCTGCTCCAGCTCCAGCTCCTTTAATCTGTAAAGGTTGAATAGGATAACGATCTGTAAAAAACAGTACGATATTGTCACTACCTTCTAAATTGTAGAAAGGATGATTTGATGGAACATGCTGTAACCCAACTTTGGCTTTTCCATTTTCGAATTCAGCAACATATTTAAGTTTACAGTTTTCTGAGTTAGCCTTTTTATAGATTTCTTGAAAATGAGATTCAAACTTAGTCAAGCTAGCATAGAAATCATCATTGTTAGAAGTATTTAAACTCTCTTTCGGTAAAAACGAGTTATTTTCAATATCACTAAGTTCCAATTCATATCCGCTTTCTCTTGCGAGAATTAAAATCTTACGAGCAACATCAACACCACTTAAGTCAATTTTTGGATCTGGTTCAGTATATCCCTCTTCTTGAGCTTGTTTAACAATATCATGAAAAGTAACATCACTATTAAAATTGTTAAAAACAAAGTTTAGACTTCCTGATAAAACTGCTTGTATTTTATGAACTTGATCACCAGAAGCGATTAAGTTTTTAAGCGTATCGATAATTGGTAAACCTGCACCAACATTTGTTTCAAATAAAAATGGTGCATTGAATTTACTAGAAATCTTTTTTAAAGTTTTATAGTTATTTAATTCAGAAGCACAAGCTATCTTATTACAAGTTACAACGGCAATATTACTTTGTAAATAATGTTGATACATTTTAGAGACTTCTTCGTTAGCTGTATTATCAACAAAAACACTATTACGCATATTGTATTTTTTTGAACGCTCTAAGAAGCTATCTAGACTGGTTTTTTCTCCTTTGTTTATCAATAAATTCTTCCAATCACTTAAATCGATTCCATTCTCATCAAAGTACATTTTGGTAGAATTAGATAGTCCAATGACTCGAATATTTATTTTTAAGTTAGATTGCAAATAATCTTGTTGTTGCTGTAATTGCGCTAAAAAACGGTTTCCTACATTTCCAACACCAGTTACAAACAGGTTTAATTGTTTAATATTATCTCCAAAGAATTGCTCATGAAGCGTATTCAAAGCTTTCTTAGCATCATTTCTTTTAATAACAGCAGATATGTTTTTTTCAGAAGCACCTTGAGCGATTGCTCTAATATTAACATTATTTTTTCCTAAAGAACTGAACATTTTACCACTTAAGCCTTGATGGTTTTTCATATTGTCACCAACTATTGCAATAATGCTTAAGTCATTCTCAAGAATAACTGGATCGATTCTATGTTGATCAATTTCATCGTTGAATTTTTTGGAGATACTCTTCACGGCTTTTTCTGCATCATCTTCAAGAGCGCCTACACAAATTGTGTGTTCGGAAGAAGCTTGAGTAATTAGTATTACATTTATATTGCTGTCAGACAAGGCTTCAAATAATCGCTTTGAAACACCAGACATTCCGACCATTCCACTTCCCTCTATAGTAAGCAAAGAAACTTTTTCAACATAGGTAATTCCTTTTACAGGAGAAGATTTATCTGAGTTCGCAGTGATTAAAGTACCTTCTTGTTCCGGATGAAAGGTGTTTTTTATTCTAACAGGAATTTTCATTTCACGCACCGGTTGAATTGTAGGAGGATAAATAACTTTTGCACCAAAATGAGACATCTCCATTGCTTCTTCATAAGAGATTATCTGTATTGGTTTGGCTTGTCTTACAATTGCAGGATTTGCCGTGTACATTCCGCTAACATCAGTCCAAATTTGTAATTCTTCAGCATGAATAGCAGCAGCATAAATGGAAGCTGTATAATCTGATCCTCCTCGACCTAAAGTTGTTGTTTGTCCGTTATAACATCTAGCAATAAAGCCTGGTAGAATTACAACTTGATTAGAGTTATTACTAAAATATGAAGAACAATTACTAAATGTAGTTTCAAAATCTACTTGAGCTTTTAGAAAATTGTCATCTGTCACTATTAAATCTTGACTGTTTTTAAAAGTAGCATTTAAGGTTGTTTTAGCAGCTTCGGATATGATATACGAAGATAAGCGCTCACCAAAACTGCTTATTATAGCTTTGGCTTTTGGACTAAGCTCTTCTAATAAGTAACAACCTTTGTACAAGGTTTTTAATTGGTTGAACTGTTGGTTTACCTTTTCAATTATATCGGAAGAGTTGTTTAAAGGAAGGTTTTCTATTGTTTCAAAGTGATGTTTTTCGACTTCGTTTATCAGCGATAAATAGCTTTCATCTTTCTGCTTAGCTAGTTCAGCACTTTTTAATAATTTATCTGTTGTTTTTCCAAAAGCAGAAACTACAACTGCGATTTTATCTTCTTTTGACTTGGCTGAAATAATTTCTATTACTTTTTGAATGTTGTGATGATCTCGAACTGATGAACCTCCGAATTTTAGGACTTTCATTTTGAATTAATTATGATGAAAAAAATGTTTGAATTTTATTGTTTATCTGTTTTTACAGAAAACAAAATATACCGAAGAATTATATGTAAATAAAAACCCCCTAAAGGGTTGTAATAATTGTAGAGATCGTTGTGTAAGCAAATACAGACGTAGAAGTTACGTCGATCTTAAAAATATTTGAATTGCTTACTTTCATCGTGTTAAAAGTAGTATTAATTTTGATATAAACAAATCTTTTAAGCTTAGGCAAGGGGAGAGGAGTTAAAAAAGAGTGTAATTTATTTCATTATTCCTAAAATAGAGTATTTATTAATTGTAAATATAAATTAATGACTTATAAAGTATTATGTAAATTATTAAATTGATAAAAATATCGTTGTAGTAAAAAAAGAATATTAAAAAATAAAATAAAGACGCAACTTACCGTTGCGTCTTTAATACTTGTTAAATGAAAATTTAGTTTTTCATCTTATTCTTAAAGTTATCAAATTTATTATCAGTTTTCTTTGGCCAGGCATTATTAGATGTGTCAATATCAGCTGTTTCTTGATCAGGATCAACTACAATACTTTTAATCTCTTTAGTTGAAGAGAAAACTCTAAATACTTGATTATCATTTTTATTCCAAATTTGAGCGGGGAAAACTTCACGTTTTTTAGTTCCGTCAGCATATGTTAATTCAACGATAATTGGCATCACTAAACCACCAGGTTTTTCAAATTCAACTTGATACATGTATCTAGGAACATCTTTTAAATCTGATTTTTTATCGTTAGGTAATCCATTGATATAATCATCTAAATTTTTAGAATTAGCATCTTCCTTATTAGTTGTTAAGAATAACATATCAGTATTTGCTTCGAAGTATGCTTTCGCTCTTGGGTTTGTTTTTATTGCGTTTTTAATGCGTTCACTTTTCTTATCAGTAAGGTATAATGGTTTTACTTCCTTAATTCCTATATCACAGTAATCTGTTGTATAGAACCAACCCCTCCAGAACCAATCTAAATCCATACCTGAAGCATCTTCCATTGTTCTGAAAAAGTCAGCTGGAGTAGGGTGCTTAAACATCCAACGTTGTGAATATGTTCTGAACGCAAAGTCAAACAATTCTGGACCCATAATTGTTTTTCTAAGCATGTATAATCCAGCAGCTGGTTTTGTATATGCATTTGGACCAAAGTTTTTAACATAATCTCCCTGTGACATAATTGGAGATAGGTTATTTTGGTCAAAGCTCATATAACGAACAATTCTTTTAGGAGTTGATCTAATTGGGAAATTAGGATCGTAATCTAACTCAGCTAGCATTTGCACGAAAGAGTTTAATCCCTCATCCATCCAAGTCCATTGACGTTCATCAGAATTTACAATCATTGGGAAGAAGTTGTGTCCTACTTCATGAGTAATTACTCCAATCATTCCGTTTTTAGTTCTCTCTGAATAAGTTCCATCAGGGTTCGGTCTACCATAGTTAAAACAAATCATTGGATATTCCATTCCTTGTCTATCAGCGTGAACAGAAATAGCTTTAGGATAAGGGTAGTCAAACGTTAATTTAGAGTATTCTTCCAAAGTGTTCGCTACAACTCTTGTTGAATGTTCTTCCCATAATGGGTTTCCTTCTTTTGGGTATAATGAAACAGCCATAACATCTTTACCGTTTACATTTACTGCCATGGCGTCCCAAATATATTTTCGAGAAGAAGCAAAAGCGTAATCTCTTACGTTTTTCGCTTTAAAATGCCAAGTTTTAGTTTTCTTTGTTCCTTCTTTTTCGTTTTCTTCAGCTTCTTTTTGGGTTACAATAAATACTGGATCTTTATATGACTTTCTGGCTTTATCCATTCTATTGCGTTGTTCTTTTGTAAGAACATCTTTAGGATTTTGCAATTCACCAGTGGCATCTAAAATATGATCTGCTGGAACTGTAATTTTTACATCGTAATCACCAAATTCTAAAGCGAATTCACTACGTCCCCAGAATTGCATATTTTGCCATCCTTCTACATTGTTATAAACACATAATCTTGGGAAAAACTGTGCAATAGTATAAGCTTTATTACCATCTTTAAATAACTCAAAACCAGAACGACCTCCGTCAGTAACCGAGTTGTTAATTAAGTAATTCCACTTAATCTTAAAAGTAAATGTATTGCCCGGAGCTAATGGTTTCGGTAAATTAATTCGCATCATGGTACGATTAATAGTATGAGATAAATCTCTACCATCTTCGTATTTTACCGCTTCAATTTTAAAACCAAAATCTTTCTTTTTTCCCATATTATCATCAACAAATTGCTCAGGTTTTTGAAAACCTGAAGCTCCTTTTGATTGCGCTAATGGCGTTTGAGAATCTGGAGCACGCATATTTTGGTCTAATTGTAACCATAAATACTCTAGATTGTCTTTTGAATTATTATAATATGTAATAGTTTCATCTCCATAAAGCTTATCATTTGCTTCATCGATACGTAAATTCATTACATAATCTACTTTTTGTTGCGTGTATTGATGTCCAGGAGCACCTGATGCAGTTCGTTGATCATTTGGTGTTGCTAACACATCTTTTAGCTGACGGAATTTATTCTCATCAACATGCCCTTTTTGTGGTTCTTTCTTTTTATCAGCTTCCTGAGCAAATGTTGCTCCAGAGATTAAAAAAACTGATAAGAGTACATAAAATAGCTTTTTCATTATAAATTATAAGTTGGTTTTAAAAAATGATTTTTGAAAAGTACTAATTAATTTAGTTTTTCTACGATTATGTTAAAACTTTTAACAAACCTTTATAAAAAAAGCGATGACTAAAATGGAGTCATCGCTTTTTATTATAAACTAATAATAAATTATCCTTTAATTTTATTCTTGAATTTTTCGAATTTGGTTTCCTTTTTCTTTGGCCAGTTGTTGTTTGTGGTATCAACATCTGCAGTTTCCAAATCAGGATCAAGTTCAATATTTTTTATTTCTTTATCAGAGGAGAAGACTTTAGTGATTTGGTTATCATTTAATCTCCAAATTTGAGCAGGATATTTTTTTCGTTCTTTGGTTCCGTCTGCATAAGTGAATTCAACAATAATAGGCATTACCAAACCTCCAGGTTTGTTGTAGGTAATTTCGTAATGATATTTAGAATTAGGATTCTTTTTCTTTCCAAAACCTAATCCTTTAGTTTGATCTTCAATAAACTCTACATTTCCTTGATTGTCCTCTTTTGTGTAGAATTTTTTAACTCCTTTAATACCGATATCTGTTACATCAGTAGTGTAAAACCAACCTCTCCAAAACCAATCTAAATCCATGGCAGAAGCGTCTTCCATTGTTCTAAAGAAATCAGCCGGAGTAGGATGTTTAAATTTCCATCTTTTAGAATAGGTTTTAAATGCATAGTCAAATAATTCTGGCCCCATAACTGTATTGCGTAAAATATATAATGCTGTAGCTGGTTTTCCGTATGCATTGTTCCCAAAACTATAGACATTATCTCCTTTAGACATAATCGGCGCTATAGTAGATTGGTCTCCATCCATGTATTTTATAATGTTTTTTGGTAATCCTCGTACAATTGGAAAGTTTGGATCATAATCTAATTCAGCCATCATCTCAACAAATGAGTTTAGACCTTCATCCATCCAAGTCCATTTGCGTTCATCAGAGTTTACAATCATTGGGAAGAAGTTATGTCCTACTTCATGAACAGTAACTTTAATCATTCTGTATTTAGTTCTATCAGAATAAGTTCCATCAGGATTCGGTCTTCCTGGGTTGAAACATATTTGAGGATATTCCATTCCCATTTGTCCATCAACAGAAATTGCTTTATGATATGGATAATCAAAAGTGTATCTAGAATATGTCTTTAATGTTTGAGCAACGGCTCTAGTAGAATGATCTCCATATAAAGGATTAGCCTCTTTTGAATATAAGGAATGCGCCATTACAGTTTTTCCGTTGATATCAACTGCCATAGCGTCCCAAATAAATTTTCTAGACGTTGCAAACGCATAATCTCTTACATTCTTTGCTGCAAACTTCCAAGTCTTAGTTTTTTTAGATTTTGTTTTTTCTTTTTTTGTAGCTTCTTCTTGCGAAACTATTAAAACTGGTTTATCAAAAGTTTTTTCTGCTTTAGCAAAACGCTCACGTTGTTTTTTAGATAAAACTTCATTTGGATTTAATAAAACTCCGGTTGCACCCAAAATATGATCATCTGGAGTAGTGATATTTACATCAAAATCACCAAATTCTAATGCGAATTCACTACGACCCCAGAACTGGTCATTTTGCCAACCTTCTACATTATCATAGACACATAATCTTGGGTAAAATTGAGCGATTACATAATTGTTATTGTTATCCTCAGGGAAATGTTCGTATCCTGAACGACCTCCTTGTGTTCTATGGTTGTTGATATTATACCACCATTTAATATTAAAAGAGAAGGTTCCTCCAGATGGAATTGCTTTAGGTAAATCAATGCGCATCATTGTTTGGTTAATAATATAGTCAAGTTTACTACCATCAGTGTTGGTAACTTCCATAATTTTAAAACCTCCATCAAAAGGTTTTTTAGGAAAATAACGTTCGAAACGCTGTTTGTTAATTTTCGATGGAACTTTAGAAGTCATAATATCTGGAGTTTTAGAATCAGCTGCACGCATATTCTGATCTAACTGAACCCATAAATATGGAAGTTCATCTTCTGAGTTATTATGATATACAATATTCTCACTACCTGTAATTCTTTGTTTTTCATCGTCTAAAACGATATCCATTTTATAATCAACTTTCTGCTGAGTGTATTTAACACCAGGAGCTCCAGAAGCTGTATGTTTATCATTCGGGGTAGGTAAAAGGTCCTCTAGTTGTTTGAATTTATTTTCGTTAGTATGTCCCTTTTGAGTTTTTCTTTCACGATTTTGTCCGTTAATTGATAAAGTCGAAACGAAACAAATCAAAAGAAATGAGTAAAGAGTTCTTTTCATTATTAGTAGTTATTACGTGATTTAGTTGATAAAAATAAAGTAAAGAAACTGATTTTGTTAATAATTTAACAAACCTTTATTATTTTCTTTAGTTAAGAATAAACTTTTTTTAGTGTCGTTTATTTTAGCCTTTATTAAATTTTGCTGGTCGGGAAAATGTGCAGTAAGCACATTATTTTCAATTTCTATTGAATTTACATCGTTTACATTATCAATTTCTAAATAAAAATAAATAATGTTGTCTTCATATTCTTTTCCAATAAAATTATAAGTAGTAATTGTGTTATTTACTTTTATTTTAAAATTATCTTTTAAGTAATTGAAGAAATAATCATCTACATTTTTAGGTTCGTCTTTAGTTGTGAGTTTAAGATTTGTTCCTTGGTCTTTCTCAATAGCCAGCTCAATATCATCCATAAATACGTTCATAATCATTTGAATTGAATTACTCTTTGTATTATGCTCAATTTCTGTTAGCGCTAAATAATATTTATGATCTGTAAAAGATAAAAATGAAATCCCGATAAATAGAATTAATAATTTCTTCATGACTTGTAAAAAACAAAAGCTAAGCCAAAGTACTCATTTTTTATAACAAGATTTAATATCCTTTCATTTCTTTCAAATAATTAACACTTTTTTCTTTTAAGTTTTGAATAACCTTTAAATGTTCTTCTCTCTGAACGTTATTCTCAATTTCATTATCAATGCTGTAATTAACGAAGTTGAGTACTTGTTCTTCTGGGATTTTCATTGTTTCAACAAAGTTTTGTTTACCAACTATTTTAATTATTCGATCTGGTAGATGGTCTCTAAAGACTTGTCTTTTAATTTTTTGTTCTAATAGTTTTTCTTCCTTTGAAGTAAACAATGAAAATTGAACCAATGTGAGTCCTTCAAAGGCTAGTGTAGGATCCGTATTTCTTTCCGCAATACTTTTTTCTTTGGTTTGAGCTAAAAGAGGATTATCAGAAGCCTGAGTTCCTTTAAACTTTGTAGCGGTTTTTGACTTCTCTTCACTTTCATTTGCAGGTGTTTTTTTAACATCTGAAGTTAGTGATTGCAACAGTTCTGTTTTTTTAACTTCGATCTCTTCTAGAACTTGCTCCTGAATATCAAGTAGAATATTAATCTGTTTTCTTTGCATGGAAATAGAGGAAACTTTTATATTTTTCTTGTAGTGCTGAATAGAAGTTATTTGTAGAATGTCTCCAACTTTTGCATCTATTAGGAAGTAACCTTTTTTATTGGAAAAAGTTCCTTCCATTGAAGTTGTATTGATAACATGGGCATTTGCTACAATTCCTATGTTGTCGGAAATTACTCCGGTTATTGATGATCTTTGAGCAAAAATCCCCGTTGATATTAGTAAAATAAGTAATGTGATTTTTTTCATAAGTACGGATAAAAAAGTGAACATATTAGTCACTCTTAAAATACGAAAATTATCACTTTTTTTAACTACAATTTCATTAAAATTATTTATGATTACTATTTAACAAATACGATTTAGCTTCTGAATTTAAAATTTCTAATACCTCTAATTTTTTGCCATCTTTAAAAAGTTTTTCAATACCTAACGGATTACAATATTCTAAAAAATGATAAAATTTAGTTTTTGGAATTTTAAGTTCATTAAAAAAGTAATTCTCTCCGAACTCTTTTAAGATTAATTCAGGAAACTTACGTTTAAATTCGTAGTATTTTCTTTCCTTTCTCTTTTTCAATAAACTTTTAAAAGGTATGAAAGTACCTCCTAAACTTGCTCCGTCGAATCGTTGTGTAGGGTCAATTATATTATTAAGTTCTCTATTTAAAGTAGTAGATTTATTGTAGTTTTTATTAGGTTCAATTTTGACATCAGAAAAGTCTAAAGCATTTCGAGATTTTACCACAGCAATGTCACGAGTCGTTTGTTTAGTTTTTCTCTTGTAAGTGCCAAATAATTTTTTGTTTGATACAGTGACTTCTTCTAATAGATTATCTTTCAAACGGAGTTGTATTGTAACTATTTTTGATAATAGTATATCCTTAGTAATTCGTATGATTTTGGTGTGATGTTGTACGCTGCTTATTTCTAGTTTTTGTCCAAACGAAGCTTTGATAGAGAACATTCCGTTTTCATCAGAAAATGCTCCTTCATTGGTCTCTTTGTTTAAAATATTAGCATTTTCAATAGAACCAGTTTGATCTTCAATCTTTCCATAAATCATCACTTCTTGCCCCAATAAGTAGTTAAACTTTAAAATAAAGAGTAAAATGAATAATAAAATGTTCTTTTTCACAATGAATCCTTTTTAAACAATACAGCTTGTTCTTTTAAGAAGGAGATAATTTTTATATCTTCACCATTAAAAGATTCATTGAACTTTTTATCGAAGTGAGAAAAGTAAATGAATCGCGAAACATTAGAAGAATCAATATTTAATGATTTGGTGATAAAGTGTTTATAGGTCAATTCGATATACTTCAGTTTTTTTTCATTTTCAAGCAATTTTTTTTGTTTCTCAAGCATATCAATTCTCCCCGACATTGAGTTAATAATGTAGTCTAAGGAAACCATGGCTCCTAAACCAATTTGAACTCCACCTGCATACGCAGTTTTTATTTCACGGTCTATTTTAGATAATTTTTTAGGGAAAGGATTAAATCCAAGATTCTCCATTACTTCTTGTCTCTCACTTTTACCAATCGATTTAGAGTCGGTTAATAAACGGCCGGTTAAGTCTGTTTTTTTTACTTCTACTTCGTCTAACAAATAGTCTTTAGTGTAAAGAAAAACTTTAAGCTTACCGGTATTTATTTCAGTATTGGTAATCGTTATCTTTATGTTGTGATGTTGAACAGAACTAATTTCTAAAATATCATCAGTTTGAACCTTAATCTTAAATTCTCCATTTAGCAATGAAAAAGTTCCATTATTAGTAGTTGTGTTTACAATATGTGCATCCACTACTTTACCCAGTTTATCGGTCAGTACACCTGTGATTTCTATTCTTTGAGCATGTATTAGAAAAGAAGAAAAAAGTAAAATATTAAGTAGTAGTTTTCGCATATATTTAGTTGATATACAAATAAAGGAAGTCTAATTCTTAAAAAGTTTTAATGGCTTTTTAAATATATGTTAAATAAAAAAGCTCACTTTCTAAGTGAGCTTTTTTAAAAAACTATTGTTTTAATATTTTTCTTGATTTTCCATTTTTATATCTAAGGATATATAGTCCTTTTTCTAACTTATTTATTTGCTCTTTTTCATTGATTCCATCATTTGAAGAATTGACAACTTCTCCCGTTCGAAAATTTAAGATAATAAGTGGAGAGTCTTTTATAGGTTTTTTCCCTTCTTTATCGTGGTAGATGACTTCTGTATGCATATTATTATCCTCATCTGTTTCATTAATCTTATTCTCAATATCAATAACATAATGAACAAAATAAACACCAGATTCTGGAAATAAATCTGATTCTATTGGGAAATTATAGTAAGTGTCCATTGTATAATTTGAATTTGGCTGGGTAAGGTCATAATAAATGTCATATACCATAGTTGCATTATTAGGATCAAATTCCTCATTACGACTTATCCAAATCTGGACTTCTGTATATTTCTCAGATGTAAAGGTCCAATCACTATATGTACTGTCTGTATTGCTTACAGTAGCTTTCATGCTCAAATTATCACCAACATAAAAAACAGGAATATTTACATAACCATCTATATTTATGTCAACAGTACTGTGAATATCGTAAATAACAGTAAACTCAAAATCAGGTCCAACTGAAATAGGACAACCATTAAGTTCTTCTAGCCCAAAACTATTCGGACAATTATCAACATTGTCATATATGCCATCACCATCTGTATCCTCAAGAGGGCAACCGAAATTTGATATTGGTCCGAAATCTTCAGGACAATTATCTTCCCAGTTTTCTATTCCATCATTATCATTATCTCTATTGTCCTTGTTATCACAAACATCACCAATACCATCTCCATCAACATCACTTTGATTTGGATTTGAAACATTTGGGCAATTGTCATCTGAGTTTAGAATTTGATCATTGTCGAAATCAATATTGTTAATAGAGTCACACACATCACCTATTCCATCTCCATCAGTATCAGCTTGATTGGAATTTGGTTTAAAAGGACAATTATCATTAATATTCAGAATAGTGTCTAAATCATAATCATTAGGACATTTATATTCACTTTTATTAGAGACTATTGTAGGCACAATTGTAGGAAAAATTCCAACAACTATAATTTTATTTTCTACTAGAGCGACTTCAATGTTATCTGAAATATTGTTCAAATTAATCATAGAAATTCCATTATCATCAAAGTTCAAAGGTATAATTCCATGGTTTTTTATACTTAAATTAAAGGAATTGGTACTTGAGTAACTTGAAATGTCTACTTTAATTTTTAATGAGGATATACAATCATTTTGATAAACTTTATCAACAAATTGTAGAGATTGTGCATAGGTGCAATATACGAATAGCAAAAAAACCTTTGAAAGTAATAATTTTTTCATAGTAATAAATTTTAAGTATAACAATTTCCTGCAAATATAGGTGTTTTTAATACTTTTGTTAGTATAAAAACATTAAACAATTGAAAAAAATAATAATTGCCAGTACCTCAACAGTTCACGGAAGCGGTTACCTAGAATATATTCTATCAGAATTAAAATCATTTTTTAGTAATGTAAATACGATTCTATTTATTCCATATGCAAGGCCAAGCGGTATTTCCTATGATATATATACAGAAAAAGCGAAGGAAGTTTTTGGTAATATCGATATAGAAGTTAAAGGAATTCATCAGTATGATAATCCAAAGGAAGCAGTTTTAAATGCGGAAGCTATTTTCACAGGAGGAGGAAATACATTTGAGTTGGTCAATCAATTGTATAAAAAAGATGTAATCGATTCATTGAGGAAAGTTGTTGAGGCAGGAACTCCATATTTAGGAACTAGTGCAGGTAGTAATATCTGCGGAGTGACAATGATGAATACGAATGATATGCCGATTGTGTATCCACCTAGTTTTGACACAATGGGATTAATACCGTTCAATATCAATGCACATTACTTAGATCCAGATCCAACTTCAAAACATATGGGTGAAACCAGAGAAACAAGAATTAAAGAATTCCATGTTTTCAATGAAACTCCAGTTTTAGGCTTACGTGAAGGAAGTTGGTTAGAAGTAAGCAATAATGAGATAAAACTTAAAGGAGAATTATCTGCTAGATTGTTCCGAAAAGATAAAGAGGCTATTGAATTACCAACGGATTCTAAGATTTCTGAAGAAATATTTTCATAAATTATTTGTAATTTTGTGTAAACTAAACACAAAATATGCCTGCAATTCAAGATATTAAAGTAGCTGTTGATGCTGTTGTATTTGGTTATGACGCAAAACAACTTTCTGTTTTATTAATAAAAAGAGGAGTAGAACCTTTTAGAGATAGTTGGGCATTACCGGGTGGTTTGGTAATGGATAATGAATCGTTAGAAAATGCTGTGACTCGTGAATTGAAAGAGGAAACAGGCGTTCAAATTGATTATCTAGAGCAGTTATATACCTTCGGAAAACCAGGAAGAGATCCAAGAAATAGAGTCGTTTCAGTGAGCTATTTTGGACTAGTAAGACCCAATCATTTTAAAATTAAAGCAGCTACAGATGCAAAAGAAGTGCAGTGGTTTCCAGTGAAAGAACTTCCTGATTTAGCTTTTGACCACGGAACAATTCTAAATATTGCTAAAGAGAGATTAAAAGCTAAACTACAATATCAGCCGATTGGTTTTGATCTTTTAAATAAAGAGTTTCCTTTTTCCGATTTAGAAAATTTATATACTACAATACTAGACCATAAAATCGATCGAAGAAATTTTCGTAAGAAAATCCTAAGCTTTGAAATTGTTGAAGAAACTGATAAAATTCATCAAAAGGGAAGTGGTCGTCCTGCCAAACTATTTAAGTTTAATAATAAGAAATACAACCAATTACTTAAAGAAGGATTCCACTTTGAAATTAAGATAGTGTAATTTTTACACAAAATATTTTGTTAATCTATTTTTATGTTTTAGTTTTGCGTAAAAATAACACAAAAATGATTTTGAACTTAGATACATCTTTTCAGCCATTAGGAGCCAATCAAATTGATTTTGAATCTTTTGTTTTTTCAGGAGGAGAACCTCACATTAAAATTAAAACAGATGTAAGAGATATTTCTGAAGTAACTGTTACAACAAGAATCAAATCATTTAATGATTTCGGATTATTGATTTGTACTGTTGACGCTCTAAGGAGAAGTGGTGTTTCTATTATTAATGTGTTCATACCTTACTTTCCAGGAGCAAGACAAGATAGAGTTATGATTCCAGGAGAACCTCTAACAGTGAAAGTGTATGCAGAGATATTAAATGACTTATGTGTGGATAAAGTAATAGTTTTTGACCCACATTCGGAAGTTACGCCAGCAGTATTAGATAATTGTCAAGTAATTACAAATTATAAGTTTATAGAAAAGGTTATTCAAAAAATAGGAAAAGAAGTGTTGTTGATTTCTCCTGATGGAGGAGCATTGAAAAAGATTTACAAGGTATCGGAATATTTAGGGGGAATTGCTGTGATTGAATGTTCTAAAAAGAGGAATGTTACTAACGGAAAGTTAGAAGGTTTTAAAGTATATGAAGAAGGTTTACAAGGAAAAGACTGTTTAATAGTGGATGATATTTGTGATGGTGGAGGAACGTTTATGGGACTTGCAGAGGAATTGAAAAAGAAAAATGCTGGTGATTTATATTTAGCTGTAAGTCACGGAATTTTTAACAAAGGAGTCGAAAGTTTACAGGAACATTTTACACAAATTTTTACTACGGATAGTTTTAGAGATGTAGAAGGAATAAATCAAATAAAGTTGAATGATATATTGAATTAGTAAAGAAATTAAAAAGAAGAATTATGAAATTGAAATTAAAGAAATATTCAGAACAATTAAAAGAATGGCCAGAAAGTGGCTATCACATCATGGCGCAGTATGATGAGGAAAAAGTAATTGTATATCAATCTTATAGACCAGCGATTGGGAATTTTGCTATGAAAAATCAATTTTTTGGAGGACCTTTCAAATACACAAGAATGACTTGGATTAAACCGAATTTTCTTTGGATGATGTATCGAAATGGTTGGGCAACAAAAGAAGGACAAGAAGTTGTTTTGGCAATCCATTTAAAAAGAGAAGCATTCGAAAGGTACTTAAGTCAGGCGGTTTATTCTAGTTTTCAACCGGATTTATATAAGGATTGGGATGATTGGCAACATCATGTTAAGAATTCATCTATTCGATTACAATGGGATCCAGATCATAATCCATATGGAGGAAAATTGGAAAGAAGAGCAATTCAAATTGGAATCAGAAATGAAGAGATTATCAAGTATGCAAAGGAAGATATTTTAGAAATAGAAGATATATCTGAATTTGTAAGAGAGCAACATCAATTTATTTTAGCTAAAGATTTGGATAAACTAATCGTACCAGCGGAAAGACCATATTTGTCATCAAATGATGAAGTTAATAACTTTTTGAAGTTGAAATAATTAAGAAGAAGAAATGAAAACATTATATAGACCAGTAGGAGAGAAAGAAATGTTATTAATTGCTGAAAGTGGATTTAAAAGTTTTCCTCCTCGTTTGGAACAACAACCAATTTTTTATCCTGTATTAAATGAAGAATATGCTAGTGAAATAGCTGAAAAATGGAATACAACTGATCCTTTTGGTAATTTTTTAGGATTTGTAACTAAGTTTTCAATTACAGAAGAGGAATTTAATAAGTATCAAATAGAAAATGTAGGAGGAAAAATTCACAATGAATTGTGGGTACCATCCAAAGATTTAGATGTTTTTAATTCTGCAATTGTTGGAAATATAGAAGTTGTCAAAGTATATATAGGAAAAGAATACAAATCTTCAGATAGTAAAATCATTGAAGAATTAATTGGGAAAATTGAAAGAATAAAAAAATGAAAATAGAAGTAATACAAGGTGATATCACTAAAATCGAAGTTGATGTAATTGTCAATGCAGCTAACGCGAGTTTACTCGGAGGAGGCGGCGTAGACGGAGCAATCCATAGAGCAGGTGGATCCAAAATTCTTGAAGATTGTCAGGAAATTAGAAATAGACAAGGAAAATGTAAAACAGGAGAAGCAGTTATTACAACAGCGGGTAATTTACCGGCAAAAAAAGTGATTCATACAGTCGGACCAGTATATAATGGAGGTAAACGTTTAGAAAAGGAAAAAGAATTATTGGCTAACTGTTACAAGAATAGCTTAGAACTTGCTAAAAGTAATGACTTTAAAAGTATCGCGTTTCCCAATATAAGTACTGGGATTTATAAGTTTCCAAAAGAATTGGCATCTGAAATAGCCATAAAAACGGTCAAAGAGAATGTAGTTTTAGAAAAGGTGATTTTTGTCTGTTTTGATGATGAGAATTATAAGATTTATAAAAATTATTTAGAAAAAGAATGAAAGAAATAAAATATATAGAAGGAGATGCAACACAACCTCAAGGTAAAGAGAATAAAATTATAGTTCATGTTTGTAATGATATAGGGGGTTGGGGAAAAGGATTTGTTGTAGCAATTTCAAAGCGTTGGCCAGAACCCGAACAAAAGTATAGAGAATGGTATAAGTCCGGAGAGAATTTTGAATTAGGTAAAGTTCAATTTGTACAAGTCGAAGACAATTTATGGGTGGCAAATTTAATTGGTCAACGAAAAATAAGAAAAGATGAATTCGGAAATCCACCAGTTCGATATGAAGCTATTAATTTAGGAATGGAAAAAGTGGCGAAAAAGGCAAATGAATTAAATGCATCTGTTCATATGCCAAGAATAGGTTGTGGTTTGTCAGGAGGAAAGTGGGAACATGTAGAGCCAATTTTACAAAAGAATCTAAGTAAAGAAATATTAAGGTCATAGTCTATGACTTTAAAAAAAAAAACAATTAAAAAATGAACGAAAAAGAAATAAAAAGAATAAGTAAATTTCTAAGTCTGTTGTTACGTCATCAACCAGAAACAATTGGTTTAAATTTAGATGAAAACGGATGGACAGATGTTGAGGAATTAATTCATAAATCGAAAAAGAGACGAATGCATTTTTCGATATCTGAATTAGAAAAAGTAGTAGCAGAAAATGATAAACAACGTTTTAGTTTTAATGAGGATAAAACTAAAATTAGAGCGAATCAAGGTCATTCGATTAAGAATATAAATTTAGAGCTTGAAGCCATTGAACCACCAGAAAATTTATATCATGGAACTGTTGAGAAGTTTTTAGAATCTATAAAAACAAGTGGTCTTCAAAAAATGAACAGACAACATGTACATTTAAGTGAGGATTTAATTACCGCAACTAAAGTAGGAAGCAGAAGAGGAAAACCAATAATCTTAGTTATCAACTCAGGTTTGATGTTTCGGGAAGGTTATGAATTTTATAAATCTAAAAATGGGGTTTGGTTAACAGATAAAGTTCCTAGTAAATTTATACAGTTTAAAAACTAAGTTATGAGAAAGAAGGAGTTACATAAAGAGATTTTTGTAGTAGAAGATTTTTTGAGCAAAGACGATTGTGAAAGCTTTCTTCAGAAATTCGAGAATGAAAATTTTGAAGAAGCAAAAGTATCAATTGATGGAGAACAGGTTATGTTTAAAGGAATTAGAAATAACGACAGATACATGTTCTTCGATGAATCTTTGGCAGAAGAATTATGGAATAGAATAAAGGAATTTGTACCTAGCAAGATTGGTTTTTATAAAGCAATTGGATTAAACGAAATGTTTAGAGTGTATAAGTATTCTTTAGGACAAAGATTTAAAATGCACATAGATGGAAGTTTTAAAAGAAATTTAGAAGAAGAGAGTTTTTTATCTTTTATTATTTATTTAAATGATGATTTTGAAGGAGGAGAAACTGAGTTTAGGAATTTATTTGTAGTAAAGCCAGAAAAAGGAAAAGCACTAATATTTAGACATCGATTAAGACATGAAGGAAAAGAAATTATTTCTGGTGTAAAATATGTTTTAAGAACTGATATTATGTACAAAAGAACTTAAAAAAATGAAGAAGAAATGTCAAAGCATCAAGAAATTAGAGCACATTACGATAATAAAACAATTACTGTATACCAGGCTTATAATAAGTTAATTGCTTTACCAGCTATAAAAAACAATAAATTTGAAGCTCCTTTTTCTTTTACTAGAATGACATGGATTAAACCTTCTTATTTATGGTTGATGGAACGAAGTAATTGGGGGACTAAAAGTAATCAAGATTATATTTTAGGTATAAAACTAAAACGTGCTTTTTGGGAAAAAGCTTTACAAATGGGAATTTTAACAGACCCTGATCATCACGTTTATAAAAGCGGATTTGAGTGGGAGCAAAAATTTAAAGAAGCTAAGGTTCACATTCAATGGGATCCAGAACGAAGTATTAAAGGAAGTAAATTACAAGAGCGAACAATTCAAGTTGGTATAAGTAGATTTTTAATTGAGGAGTATAATAACGAATGGATTGAAGAGATAATAGATTTAACTCCTTTAACAAAGAAAATAAACCAGTTACGTAAACAGGGGAAGTATAGTGAAGCAAAAAGATTAGTTCCCAAAGAACGTGTATATAGTTTACCAGAAGTTATAGAAAAAAGAATAGGAGTAAGATAAATTAAATGAAAGTAAGAACATTCACAATAGGAGACATTCATGGAGGTTTAAAAGCCTTGAAACAACTTGTAGATAAATTAGATTTAACAGCTAATGATACGCTAATTTTCTTAGGTGATTATGTTGATGGTTGGAGTGAGTCTGCTCAGGTTTTAGATTATTTAATTGAACTCGATAAAAACCATACATGTATTTTCATAAAAGGAAATCATGATGTGTACTGTGAAAATTGGCTGAAAACTGGAATTCAACCTGATAAATGGTTGTTCCATGGAGGAAAAAATACGATTATCAGTTACGAGGAATATTCTGAAACTCAAAAAAATGAGCATTTACAGTTTTTAGAACGAATGAAACTTTTTCATATTGATGATGAGAACAGATTGTTCATTCATGCAGGATTTACATCAATGCACGGTCCATATCAAGAAGTATATGAATCAAATTACACTTGGGACAGAACTTTATGGGAAATGGCGTTGACTATGGATAAACGAATAAAGAAGGATTCTTTGTTATTTCCAAAACGTTTATTACTGTTTAATGAAATTTATATCGGACACACACCAACAACAAATTATAAGGTATCAGAGCCAATGCAAGGATGTAATGTTTGGAATGTCGATACAGGTGCTGCGTTTAAAGGAAGTTTAACTGCCTTAAATATTGAAAATAAAGAGTTTGTTCAAACAGAACCAGTTTTTTTACTATATCCATACGAAGCAGGTAGGAATGAGCGTCCGCATAAGGAAGAAGTGAAAAAAATCTAATTCATAAAATAATTAGTTGAATTAGTTACATATTGATTTTAAAAAGTAGAAAGAAAAAGTAATTATGAAATATTCAAATCGAACAATACAAGACAAGTACAATCACGATGAAAATTTAAAGTTTCTTTTTTTTTGGGGACATCAACCTAATAAAGATGGAAGTGTAGGTAAAGGTTGTTTTAGTCAATGGTGGGAATCAGATTTTGAAATAGATGGAATAATTTATAAATCAGCTGAACATTTTATGATGGCCGAAAAGGCTCGATTATTTAATGATCACGAAAGTCTGACGAAAATAATTGAATCCAAACATCCACACGATGCGAAGAAATTGGGACGAAAAGTATTGAATTTTAATCCTAAAACTTGGGATAAACATAAGTTCGATATTGTTGTTAAAGGCAATTTAGCTAAGTTTTCTCAAAATAATGAATTAAGGAAATTTTTAATTCAAACAAATGATCGTATTCTCGTAGAGTCAAGTCCTGTTGATAATATCTGGGGAATTGGATTGGCAGCAGATAATGAAAATGTGATGAATCCAAATTTATGGAAAGGTCATAATTTATTAGGTTATGCTTTGATGGAAGTACGTGATCAATTGCAATAGTATGAGAGTATTTACTGCAAAAGATAAACTACCTGTAAAGAACGAAGATGAAACTTTTTGTTTTCTAGCAGGTAGTATCGATTTTAAGGAATCTACATCTTGGAGAGATTTAGTAGTTAGTGGGAGTTCTAAGAATACCATCTTTTTTGACCCAACAAGAGAAGATCATGATACACTTGGTAATCAGGAAATGGTGGCGCATATCCAATGGGAATTAGAAGCTTTAGAATTATCGGATATGATCATTCTTAATTTTCTTCCAGAAGCTAAATCACCAATTTCACTTGTGGAATTAGGGTTATACATGAAATCAAATAAACTTATAGTTGTATGTCCAAAGGAATTTTACCAATACCGTTATGTGAGTACGATTTGTGCTAAATATAATACACCAATATATCATAATCTTCAGGAAATTTTTAAATATGTGTAATAAATACGCAAAATAATTTGCAGGCTTCGTTTTATCTTTTATATTTGCGTTATAATTACACAAAATAAATTAACATGATAAATCCATTATTATATACAGACGGTTACAAAGTAGATCACAGAAGACAATATCCAGATAAAACAACCTTAGTATATTCAAACTGGACACCGAGAAAAAGTAGAATAGAAGGAGTTAATGAAGTAGTATTTTTCGGATTACAATATTTCATTAAGAAATATGTGATTCAAGAATTCAATCAAAACTTTTTTCAACAACCTAAAGAACAAATTCTAAAGAAATATGCTAATAGAATTAATAACTATTTAGGTGAAAATAAAGTAGGAGTAGAACATATTGGAGCTTTACACGATTTAGGTTTCTTACCAATTGTAATAAAAGCATTGCCAGAAGGAGTTTCAGTTCCAATTCGAGTTCCAATGTTTACTATGTATAATACATTAACAGAGTTTTTCTGGTTAACGAATTATTTTGAAACATTGTTATCTACAACTATTTGGATGCCATGTAATTCAGCTACAATTGCCAAACAATACAGAAAAATATTAGATGCGTATGCAGAAGAAACATCTAGCATTCCTGAATTTGTAGATTGGCAAGGACACGATTTTTCAATGCGTGGAATGGCAGGATTAGAGGCAGCTGTTTTATCAGCTTCAGGTCATTTATTAAGTTTTACTGGAACAGATACAATTCCGGCTATAGATTTTTTAGAAGAGTATTACAATGCTAGTGCAAATGAAGAGCTTATCGGCGGATCAGTTGCGGCAACGGAACACTCTGTGATGTGTATGGGAACAAATAGTGGAGAACAAGAAACTTTTAAACGATTAATCACAGAGGTATATCCTAACGGAGTCGTTTCTATTGTTTCTGATACTTGGGATTTATGGAAAGTACTAACAGAATATCTACCGAATTTAAAAGAAGAAGTTTTACAAAGAGATGGGAAAGTGGTAATTCGGCCAGATAGTGGTGATCCGGTAGATATTATTTGCGGTAATCCAAATGGTACAACAGAAGTTGAACAAAAAGGAGTAATCCAATTACTTTGGGAAGTTTTTGGTGGATCGATAAATGAGAAAGGGTTCAAAGAATTAGATCCACATATTGGAGCTATATATGGAGATAGTATTACGATAGAAAGAGCAACACAAATTTGTGAACGATTAAAGCAAAATGGATTCGCTTCTACTAATGTTGTGTTAGGAATTGGTTCTTTTACGTATCAGTATAACACAAGAGATACTTTTGGTTTTGCAATGAAAGCGACTTATGGAGAAGTTGATGGACAAGGAAGAGCTATTTATAAAGATCCGATTACCGATGATGGGACTAAAAAGTCTGCTAAGGGTTTACTAAAAATCATTAAAGAAAACGGAACATATCAATTAGAAGATGAAGTGAGTTGGGAAGAAGAACAAAAAGGAGAATTAAGAGAAGTATTTAGAGATGGTAAATTATTAATCGATGACTCTTTAATAGAGATTAGAAAGAGAATAAGATAGAAAAAGGGAAGTATTTAGCTTCCCTTTTTTATGTTTTAAATTTCTTTTTTAAGAATTTCTACGCTTATTTGCAATTAATGTATTTTTCAATAACATGGCAATTGTCATTGGTCCAACTCCTCCAGGAACAGGAGTAATGAATGATGATTTCTCAGCAACTTCATCAAAAGCAACATCACCGACTAATCTAAATCCATTCTTTTTTGTTGGATCAGCAACTCTTGTAATTCCTACATCGATAACCACAACTCCTTTTTTAACCATATCTGCTTTCAAAAACTCAGGAATTCCAATAGCAGCTACGATAATATCGGCTTTTTTAGTAATCTCTTCTAAATTTTGAGTTCTACTGTGAGCTAAAGTTACTGTGGCGTTTCCAACCTTTCTCTTCTGTGAAAGTAAAATACTCATCGGACTTCCAACAATATGACTACGACCGATAACAACTACATTCTTTCCTGAGGTTTCAACATTATAACGATCTAATAGCTCTAAAATACCAAATGGTGTTGCAGAAATAAATGTTGGCAAGTTTAAAGCCATTCTACCAACATTTTCAGGATGAAAACCATCAACATCTTTTATTGGATCTACAGCTAATAATACCTTTTGTTCGTCAATATGTTTAGGCAATGGCAATTGTACTATAAAACCGTCAATGTCATTATCAACATTTAAAATTTCAATTTCGTTTAATAATTCAGCTTCTGTTGTCTCTTCAGGTAGTTGAATTAAAGTAGACTCAAATCCTACGCGTTCACAAGCTTTTACTTTTGCATTTACATAGGTTAAACTAGCTCCGTCATTTCCAACAATAATTGCAGCTAAATGAGGAACTTTCTTCTCTCTCCTTTTTAATTCTCCAACTTCTAAGGCAATCTCTTCTTTGATGTCGGCAGAGGTCTTCTTTCCGTCTAATAAAATCATTTGTGTGTGTTAGTGTGTTGTTTATGTATATCAAAATAAAAAAGAGAAGCGCACACTTCTCTTTTTTACATTTTATTATCTCATACCTCGCATCATTTGCATCATGCGTTTTCCGCCACCACCTTGCAT
Source organism: Tenacibaculum sp. MEBiC06402 (assembly GCF_049239625.1). Classification (NCBI taxonomy): domain Bacteria; kingdom Pseudomonadati; phylum Bacteroidota; class Flavobacteriia; order Flavobacteriales; family Flavobacteriaceae; genus Tenacibaculum; species Tenacibaculum sp. MEBiC06402. The sequence goes on along the minus strand of NZ_JBMKKT010000094.1, from coordinate 161,270 downwards.
CATTTTCATCATTTTGCTCATCTGATCAAACTGCTTCATTAACTGGTTAACTTCTTGTACCGAAGTTCCAGATCCTTTAGCAATTCTTTTCTTTCTACTTGCATTAATCATAGAAGGTTTACTTCTTTCATCAGGAGTCATAGAATGTATAATTGCCTCAATTCCTTTGAATGCATCATCATCTATATCCATACCTTTTAAAGCCTTTCCAGCACCAGGAATCATTCCAACTAAGTCTTTCATGCTTCCCATTTTCTTTATTTGCTGAATTTGATTTAAGAAATCATCAAACCCAAATTGGTTTTTAGCAATCTTCTTCTGAAGTTTTCTCGCCTCAGCTTCATCGTATTGTTCTTGGGCACGTTCTACTAACGATACAACGTCTCCCATTCCAAGAATACGATCAGCCATACGATCTGGGTGGAAAACATCAATTGCATCCATTTTCTCACCAGTACCAATAAACTTGATTGGTTTGTCTACAACAGATTTGATAGATAAAGCAGCGCCACCACGAGTATCACCATCTAATTTTGTAAGAACAACACCATCAAAATTTAAAACATCATTAAAGGCTTTAGCTGTGTTAACAGCATCTTGCCCCGTCATAGAGTCTACAACGAATAATGTTTCATTAGGAGTAACAGCTTTATGAATATTCGAAATCTCCGTCATCATTTCTTCATCCACAGCTAAACGACCAGCGGTATCAATAATTACCACATTCTTTCCGTTTGCTTTTGCATGCTTGATTGCATTTTGAGAAATTTCAACAGGATTTTGGTTTCCTACTTCAGCATAAACTTCAACACCAATTTGTTCACCTACAACTTGTAACTGATTAATAGCGGCCGGACGGTACACATCACAACCAACTAATAAAACCTGCTTAGTTTTCTTAGTTTTAAGGTAATTAGCAAGCTTACCTGAGAAAGTAGTTTTACCCGAACCTTGTAATCCAGACATTAAGATAACTGTTGGAGAACCACCTAAATTGATTCCTACAGTATCACCTCCCATTAACTCCGTTAATTCATCCTTTACAATTTTTACCATTAATTGTCCTGGGTTTAACGTAGTTAATACGTTTTGCCCCATAGCTTTATCCTTAACAGTGTTGGTAAATTGTTTCGCTATTTTAAAGTTAACATCGGCATCTAATAAGGCTCTACGAACTTCTTTTAACGTTTCAGCAACGTTAACTTCATTAATCTTTCCGTGTCCTTTCAGCGTATGTAACGCCTGATCTAATTTTTCACTTAAATTATTAAACATTGGTGTCTGCTACATTTTTAGAGGCACAAATATAGTTATTTCAGGAGTAGTTTTCAATTAAATCTTTCGTGTGATGTTCAGTATGATAGGCGGTCCACATAATAATTTCTCTAAGCGGCATTTTTCCCATTAAAGGATGTGGTAGAATAAAGTTATCCAACTTCTTATCACTCATGATATTAGTTTTGTATTGCAATTTTTTATTCTGGATATTGAGTGTTCTCACTAAATGCTTGAATTTTTTTTCAGAGGGAGTTAAGACATTTGAATTGTACTTTTTGGCTCTTTCTTTATTTTCTATCAATTTGTCCTGATATTTTTTTACCACTTCCTTATAAGACCTTACTGCTCTATTAGATTTTCCAAATTTGTATTTTAATAGAAACGATGGAAAACTTAATGCATGATTTAATTTTTTAATCGAATCAACTAAATGTTGAACGTGTTGCCCTGCAGTCCATTTATCTTCTGGTCCTTTTTCCCAATAATTTTGTTCTTGTTTTCCTAACCAATTGAATAATTCTTGATGTTTCGCTTCTAGTAAATTATTGATCTCTTGTTTCTCCATATCTTCAGTATATTTCATTTTAAAGATATAAAATTTAGAAAGTATTACAATTGACTACATAAAAATTACAGTTGACTACATTTCATTTTTTTTGGTTGAGAAGCCTACCTACATTTGAAATGTATTTAAAACTAAAACGAGTACTGATGAAAGCAAAAACATATATTTTTAGACTATTAATAGCAGTTTTTAGCTTATTGCTAACTACTAATATTTATGCACAGCAAACTGTTGTTTACAGCAATAACTCTAAGAGAGTAGGGAATTTTTCCATAGATATAAAAGGAAAGGGAGATTTTAAAATTGAATATGAGGGTGATATTGTTTTGTCAGATGATGATAAAGATATTGTGTCTATTTCTAGAGGTGGATTTATAGATATAAAAAAATCAAGTTTTGGTAAGAAACGAAGAATAGTCATCGAAGCGGAAAGTGGAACTTTAAAGAAGAGATATTTTTTAGGTTGGACAGAAAAAAATTATGAACCTGAAGGAAAAGAATGGCTTGCTGAAATTTTACCAGAAATAATTAGAAATACAACGATTGGTGCTGAATCTAGAGTAAAACGCTTTTACAAAAAAGGAGGTGTGAATTCAGTTTTAACTGAGATTCGTCAAATGGATAGTGATTATGTAAAATCAGCTTATTTTTCTTATTTAATGGGCTACAATTTGAGTAATGCAGAACTAACTAAAGTTGTTAATGTTGCTGGAGAAAAAATTGATTCAGATTATTACTTGGCGCAAATACTTCAAAAGAACCAAAAAGCTTTTTTAGGAAATTCTCAAACATTATCAGCTTACATTAATGCTACGAAGAATATAGGATCGGATTATTATCAATCTCAGGTTTTGAATAAAGCAATCAAAAGTGATGATATTAACGATAATCAATTGGGAGAGTTACTTCTTATTTCCAAAAATATTGACTCAGATTACTATTTATCTCAAATTTTAATAAATATATTGAACGATAGAGAGTTGAATAAAGCTAACATGGAAAAAATAATGAATCTCTCAAATAGCATTGGTTCTGATTACTACAAAAGTCAAGTATTGAAAAAAGCCTTGAAAAATAAGAACCTATCGAGTAAAAATTATAATACATTTATTTCATCAATAGATGATGTCGGTTCTGATTATTATTCTTCAAGTATTATAGAGGATTTATTAAAAAAGGACTTAGATAATGCCTCATTAAGTCAATTATTAGATTTGATTAATAAAAATGTAGGTTCTGATTACTATGCTTCTTCATTGTATAAAAAATTGGCAAGAAAAAAATTAACAGAAGATCAGTTGATAAAAGTATTAAACTCTTTAGAAAATATTAATTCAGGTAACTATTTATCGAGTGCACTGATTGCCTTCGCACCAAGCGTAAAGAATTCATCTCAACGAGTAAAAGATGCCTATATGAAAAGAGCAAAATCAATTAACTCTGATACTTATTTCGGAAGAGCTATGAAAGCTATTTACTAATACCTTAACTAAGGTAATTATATTTCTAATCGATATTAATTACCTTAGTTTCAAAAATTAAAAATCAACTAACCAAACTCTACATTAACATGAAAAAACACATTCTCATAACGAGTATTGGCGTTATTCTCGGGTTTCTCGTTGGATATTACATGTTAATTAGTGAGCAAAACGAAGTTACATCCTTGTTTGTTGTTCTTTTTATTTCACTTGGGTCAGCTATCTCTTATGTAAATTATTTTTTGTCAAGATTTTTAGATGCAAAATTGACTTGGAAAAATCACGAAGGTGCTCGTCTTCTAGCAGGTGTTTTATCTCATTTTATTGTTTCGTTTGGGGCAATCTATATTGCGTTATACTTAAGAAGTAGATTATTAACTGACATCGATTTCTATCCAACGTATAAATTATCAGTGCTGAAACTTGGGATATTATTATTCTTAATTTCTATTGTGTTTCAGGTAGTTTATTTTGTCTTGTATTCGTATTATTCTTATGCTATTTTACAAATAGAAACTGTAAAGTTAGAACGTAATCAAATCGAACATCAGTTGAATGCTTTAAAATCTCAAATTAGTCCACATTTTCTATTTAACGGATTAAATACAGTGTCATCATTAATTCATAAAGATGAGAGAAAAGCATCAATATTTATAAGGAAGTTAGCTCAAATGTACGACCATGTATTGAACAGTTATTCGGAAAAATTGACAACAGTTTCTGCAGAATTAGAACTGGTAAAATCGTATAATTATTTAATTTCAAATAGATACGGAGAAAAGTATAGTTGCGAAATTACTATTGATTTAGATGTAACTCCTACAAAAATTCCACCTTTAGCATTGCAAATGCTTGTTGAGAATGCTGTCAAGCACAATGTCCTAAGTATCGAGAACCCTTTGAAAATTGAAATTACTAATGATAAAGAATATATTTTAGTTAAGAATAATGTAACCAAGTCTCAAACAAAGGTTTCCTCAACTAAAATCGGATTGAAGAACATAAACAGACGCTATTTACTTTTAAAAGGAAAGGGAATAGTAATTACCAACGGACAGAATTTTCTTGTTAAACTACCTATTATTCGATGAAAAGACTGTTCATACACAAACCGCTATTTCGATTGCTGAGTCCTGTTTTTAGTGGAATCATTGTTTACTTGTTAATATTATTAGTGAACAACAATGTGGCGCAATTACAAAACGAATTTCTGGGAGAAGAGTTGTACGTGTGTATCGGAATGTCCTACATCATACAGGAATTCTCCAGAGCACTTTTATTATTGGTAAAAAGAGTTTCGTTATTTTCAAACAGTCTGCTTTCTCTTTTTTTACAGGTTGTAATTTCAATGATACTATGTGTCGTTTTAGTTACTTCGATAATCACTATTTATTATAAACAAATACTTGGTTTTTCTCCAAACTCGGAAGAATTATGGCTGTTTAACAGTATTTTTTGTGCCATTAATATTATTTACATTTTATTGTTTATTAGTCATCAGTATTTGTATAAAATTAATAATGAAAAATTAAAGGAAGAGCAAGATTATTTGAGTCATCTTGAACAGGATTTTAATGAATTCAAACAGGGAATTAATCCGAATTTGTTATTTGAAAGCCTTGAGAATTTATTGGTATTAATTCAACAAGATAAGGACAAGGCCGACGATTTTATTGACTATTTGGCAACAATTTATCGTTATATATTGTCTAGTAAGCAAAAGCAATTGGTTTTATGGGAAGAAGAGCTCAGTAATACAGAAGCTTTAATAGAATTGTTTAATTATTTGCCGTATCGTAATGTGTCACTTCTAAATAAATTAAATGAACCTTTTTTAATTGTTCCAAGGGTATTACTATTCATAGTTGAACAAATTATTAGAACTACGATTATTTCATCAAAAGTAGAACTGACAATTTTAATTGAAGAAGAGAAAAAGTCTTTTACTATTTGCTATCAAACCAATGATAAAATTACAACCGTTTTTTCCATAGACAGTTTTAAAGAAATTCAAAGAATTTATGGGATTTATAGCAGTACTAAAATTGAAGTAATAACGACAGATAGTACACGAACAATTAAAATTCCAAAACTAACCACAAAAGAATCAAAATAATGAAAGTAGTTATTGTTGAAGATGAAGTTTTAGCAGTAGAGAAGTTAGAGCGTTATTTAATGAAATACAGCAATAAAATTGAAGTTGTTGAAAAACTAGATAGCATTCATGATTCGGTAAATTATTTTACTAATAACCAAAATTTTGATTTGGTATTTATGGATATTCAATTAACGGATGGTTTAAGTTTTGAGATTTTTAAACAAGTAACTATTAACAAACCAATTATTTTTATAACTGCTTTCGACGAATTTGCTATAGATGCTTTTAAAGTAAACAGTATTGATTACATTTTAAAACCAATCACGTTTACAGATATTTCTAATGCAATATCGAAGTTTGAGTCAATGCAAAAGTTGTTTAAATCAAATGAAGTATTAACAAAAGTAGGAGAGGAGTTAGTTCAAAGAAAAGCCAAGGACCGTTTTTTAGTTCGATTAGGAAATCATATTCATTCTATAAAAACAAACGATATTGCCTTATTTTACGCTGAAGGAAGAACGGTACAATTAATTACGAATGAAGGGAAAAAATTCATTGTAGATTTTAAATTGGAGGATTTAATCAAACTTTTAGTTCCTTCTGTATTTTACAGAGTGAATAGAAGTTTTATAATAAACATCAATGCAATAAAAGATGTGGTCGTCTATTCCAATAGTCGTTTAAAAATATCGTCTACAATAACTGTTGATAAGGACATTATTGTGAGCCGAGAAAAAGTATCTGCTTTTAAAAATTGGTTTGAAGGTAATTAACGTTTCGGATTTTTTAACTTATATAAAACACATTCCTCGAGTTCAGGAAATTCGTTTAGTAATGGATGATTAAAGGTTTGTACTTTTTGCATTCCAATTTTTTTCATAACGGTAATAGAAGCAATATTTTTTGATGGCGCAACAGAAACTATTTCATCGAGTTTTATATCAATGAATCCAAATTCTAAACACCTTTTAGTGCCTTCAGTGGCATAACCTTTTCCCCAGTATTTTGGTAGAATTCTCCAACCAATATCTACAGACGGATTAAAATCTGCTTCATAGGTTTGCTCACATATACCAATAAATCCAATGAAATCTTTTGTTTCTTTTAATTCAACAGCAAAGTAACAGTAATTGTTTTTATCAAACTGATTTTTCATGCGCTCAATAAAATCCTTGCATTGCTTCTTTGTTTGCGTAGTAGGAAAATAACGCATCACTTCTTCATTTGAATTTAATTCAAATAGTTTATCGGTATCTTCCACAGTCCAATTTCTAAACCCTAACCTTTCTGAAGAAAAAATATAATCATTCATTGAAAAAATAATAAAAAAAAAGACAAAACTAAACGCTGCAATGTTTCTATACTAATTTTAAATTGATAAATTTACAGCTAGACCATTTAGATAAATTTTCTGATTACATGAAAAAAAGTATTACGCTAAAAGAACTGGCAAAGCTATTAAAGGTTTCTGTATCTACGGTATCAAAAGCTTTAAACGATAGTCACGAAATAAGCGAATCTACAAAACGAAAAGTAGAGGAGGCTGCAAAACTTCATAACTACAAACCAAATAGGGCAGCTTTAAATTTAAAATCAGGGAAAACGAATACTATTGGTGTAATTTTACCTAGTATTAATAATTTCTTTTTGGCTAGAGCATTAAGAGGTATCGAGTCTGTTGTAGCTAACACAAATTACAATATAGTTATCTCTATTACAAACGAATCTCATGAAAAGGAAGTGAACTCCATTGAAGCTTTAACGAATGGAATGGTTGATGGGATTATTATTTCAATTGCTGAAGAAACTCAGGTTCTACAAGATTTTTCTCATTTACACGATATCCCAGATGATATTCATGTGTTAATGTTTGATAGAGTTGAAAAATCGATTACGTGTGATAAAGTTTTTGTGGATGATTATGATGCTATTTTAAAAGCTGTTAGAGATTTAAAGTTTAAAGGAAGAAACAAAATTGTATTAGCTTCTACTATTAGCAAGTTGAGTGTTGGTAAGCAAAGAACAAAAGGTTATATCGATAGTATTAAAGATAAACATGATCCAATATTAGTTGAAGGTCCAGAGGATTTTATTGAAGTTAAATTAAATAAATTATTAAAAGAAGGAGATATTGATGCTATTATAGCCTTAGATGAGCAAGCTTCATTGGCGTCTTTTAGGGCGGGAAAGAAAAATAATTTATTAGACAATGGAAAGTTATTCTTAATAGGTTATGCAGGTAAAACGTTATCAGAACATTTAAGTCCTAGTTTAACAACGGTAGATCAACACGGTAAAAAAGTAGGAAGAACTTCTGCTAAATTACTGTTAGAAAGATTAAAAAGGCCTACGAAAGATATCGAACAAATTATTGTAGATTCAACACTTAGAGAACGAGAAACCACACTTAAAAAGTCATAAATCGTCTGTAAAATGTTTTCTTGATTTTTCTTGAGAGAACTTTTCTTGATTGTAATCTTTTGATTTTCCTTTTGGGATGGAAAGAGATTGCCATTTATTATCAAGCATTATTTTAGCTAGAAACACGATTTGTCCAACATGATAAGCATAATGACATAATTGCCGATTAATAGCCTCTGTAATCGTGTGTCCATGATTTCGTATGTAAATAATTTGCTCAACATCGGAATCTCTCAGTGGTTCAATTGCTTTGAATAAACAATGCCAGCCTTCTTCCCAGTATGCAATAACATCTTCTTTTGTTTCAAAGGAATTCATAAATTCCTGATCTCGATTTCGCCATTCTTTTTCCCCATCCTCCGTTAAAAAGTTTGTCCATCTCGACAGCATATTGCCACCCATGTGTTTTACAATTACGGCTATCGAATTATTCTCTTCATTCGGATGCCAAAAAAAATGCTCATTAGAAAGTTGGAGGAAAGTTTTATCGCCTAAGCTTTTGTAATATTCGAATTGTTTTTTAGCACTATTAAGATATGAAGACATAAAAAAGAGTTGAAAAGTTCAACTCTAAGATACATTATTTTTTACTTGGAATAAATTCTAACGCTACGCCATTAATACAATCTCTAATTCCTGTAGTTTCTCTAGGTCCATCATTAAATCGATGCCCCAAATGACCACCACAAGTATTACACTTTAATTCTGTCCGAGCATAACCAATTTTATAATCAGTATCTGTTTCAATGTTTTTTTCTATTGCTTTATCAAAAGATGGCCAACCTGTCCCTGAATTAAATTTACGTTCTGATTTATAAAGGGGAGTTTTACAAGCTGCACAAACAAAAGTTCCTTTATCTTTTAGGTAGGTATATTCACTTGAGTTTGGACGCTCCGTTCCTGCCTCTCTTAAAACATAATATTGCATCGGTGTTAATGCCTTTTTCCACTCTTCCGCAGATTTCTCAACTTTATATTTTTTTTGAGATTTTTTATTCTGAGCTGTTGTTTGACAGCTTATGAATAACGCTATAATTGATACGTATAAAACTAAATTTTTCATGAATGACGTTTAATAAATGAAACAACTCTATTGGTAGTATTTTTATCACGTAAAATTTTGGTATGTCCCAATCCGTTTGTAATTAAAATAGAACCATTTTTTAAGTTTTGACGTATGCTATAAGCACAACTTACAGGAACGTCACCATCAAATGAATCATGAATTACTAATGCAGGAGTATTTACTTCCTTAGCTTGTTTGGAACTCGAATAACTATCAATATCCGTTTGATGTTTTTTATCGAAACGCTTTTTTAGTTTTGAGGCAATTTTAGGTTTTAACTCTAAATTTTTAATGAAGTTTTGAATGATAGCTGAAATAGTATCGCCAGAACCAATGCTAACTACTGAATTAATATCCAATCCCTGTGCAATTGCTGTATATAAACTCATACCACCTAAAGAATGACCAACAGCAGCATCAAAAGGACCAAACTCTTCATTTATTTTATGAATCGCTTCTACAAATTCAGGCATAGATGAAGTTTTTCCCTCAGAGTTTCCATGTGCTGGTGCATCAAAAGAAATAGTCATGTAACCGTTTTCTAATAACTTATCCGCAATCATAAATAATTGTGTACTTCTTCCTGACCAACCATGAACTAACAATACTTTCTTTTGCGAAAATCCATACCGTAATAGTTCAATCTCACAGTCTAATTTTTCAATGTTTAATTTGCTTTTTTGAGCACTTTTCCACATCATTTTTTCGCGTTCGGGCGTAGCAAATTTAACTGGTGTAGAAAATAACTTAGAAGAAAATCTAGTAGCCATTCTTTTCGAAAAAAATTGAATAGATTTAGCAACAATCTTTACTGGTTTCGGGATTGAAATACTAGCAGGAATTAACTTGTCTCTTGAAGCTTGAATCATAAAAGATGATAAATTTTCATTGTAAAGATAGAATTTGTATTTTTAAAAAAGTATTCTAAAAGTGACTTTTTCGCAGAAAATGAGTCTTAAAAAATGAAGAACCAAAACAAAATATAATGAGAAAAATTGTAGCCCTTTTATTTATCACCATTTTTTTAGTTGAATGTAGTACCGTACCAATTACTGGAAGAAAACGTTTAAACTTTGTTAGCGATTCACAAATTTTACCAATGAGTTTTCAGCAGTATAATGGTTTTTTAGAGGAGAATAAAAGTAAAATTATTTCAAATACTTCGCAGGCTAGAGAATTAAAAACAATTGGTAAAAATATTGCTGCAGCTGTAGATAGATTTATGCGAGCTAATAATATGCAGGCCGAAGCAGATTCTTATAAATGGGAGTTTAATTTAATTAATGACCCAACAATTAACGCTTGGTGTATGCCTGGTGGGAAAGTTGTTTTTTATACAGGAATAATGCCAATATGTGCTAATACAAACGGAGTTGCTGCTGTAATGGGACATGAAGTTGCACATGCTTTTGCAAAACATGGTCAGGAACGTATGTCATCGGCTCAAATTCAACAGTTAGGAGGAGTAGCAGTAGCGGTAGGAACTAGCAATAATAAAAATGCACAGCTTTGGAATATGGCTTACGGAGTTGGTTCAACTTTAGGAATGTTAAAATTTAGTAGAACTCATGAAACTGAAGCAGATAAGTTAGGATTGGTATTTATGATTATGGCTGGCTACAAAGGAGAAGAAGCAGTTAATGTTTGGGTACGTATGAGTGAGAATGCCAAAAAGAGTGGAAGACAAGCACCACCAGAGTTTTTAAGTACACACCCGCATAATCAAACACGAATTGTTGATTTAAGAAACTATTTACCTGAAGCAAAAAGGTTGGCTGCAAAGTTTAATAAACAAACTGCTCCACCAAGAAAATAAAAAACTATAAATATTATTAAAACCGTTCTTTTTAGAACGGTTTTTTTATTTTAGAGGTATGTATAAAATTGGAGATAAAAAATTAATAAATAGTTGGGCCTTCTACGATTGGGCCAATTCAGTATATTCATTAGTAATAAGTACAGCAATTTTTCCTATTTATTATGGTGAAGTAACTAAAGATAAAGTAGTTCATTTTTTAGGAATCGATTGGGAACATCCTGAAAGTTTATACAGTTATGCAATGTCATTCTCGTTTTTGATTGTAGCATTTATGTCTCCAGTTCTATCGGGTATAGCAGATTATACAGGAAGCAAAAAGAAGTTTTTACGATTCTTCTGCACGTTTGGGAGTTTAGCTGTGATGAGTTTATTCTTTTTTAAAGATTGTGAAACGACATGGATAGGAATCGTAGCTTCCATATTAGCGAGTATCGGTTTTTGGTCGAGTATTGTGTTTTATAACGCTTATTTACCAGAAGTAGCATTACCAGAACAACAGGATAGTGCAAGTGCAAAAGGATTTATATATGGTTATATAGGATCTATCATACTATTAATTATGTGTTTGGCACTTATTATGAAACCTGAAATGTTTGGAATAGAATCTTCTGGATTAGCATCAAGAATTTCGTTCATTCTTGTTGGTGTTTGGTGGGTTGGTTTTGCACAGGTAACATTGAATAAACTTCCTAAAAGGAAGGTTAAAAATAAATTAGAGAAGAATTATCTATGGAAAGGATTTCAAGAGTTGAGAAATGTTTATAAGGAGATTCAGCAGTACGATACTTTAAAAGGATTTTTAGTGGCCTTTTTCTTATGCAGTGTTGGTGTTCAGACTATTATTATTATGGCTGCTTTTTTTGGTTCTACTGAATTAGAGTTAGCCAGTACAGACATGATTGTAACTATTTTATTAATTCAAATAGTGGCAATTTTTGGAGCAAATTTTTTCTCAAAATTATCTGAAAGGAAAGGTAACTTTTATGCATTGCGCGTTACAATTATTGTTTGGATGCTTGTTTGCTTTTGTGCTTTCATGTTGCATAAAGGTATTCCAAATGTTGGTTATTACTTTTATAGTTTAGGAGGTTTACTTGGGTTTGTTTTAGGAGCAGTTCAATCATTAACACGTTCTACATATTCCAAATTACTACCTGAAACAGACGATAATGCCACTTATTTCAGTTTTTATGATGTAACTGAAAAGATTGCAATTGTAACAGGAACTTTAGTTTATGGTTTATTAAATGCAATTACGAATTCAATGCAATGGAGTGTATTGTCTTTGGCAATATTCTTCCTAGCGTCTTTACTTGTTTTAAATCGATTAAAGAAAACTAAATATGTATCATAAAAAAAAGAGCTTTAATTAAAAAGCTCTTTTTAGTACAGGGTTTGATTAATTCTTAAACAGCAATTACTGTACCTTGAATTGTAATATCGAAAGTAACTTCAATATCAGTTTCTCCTCCTGCGTTTGCAATATTCCCATCGCTAACACCCGAAGCATCTTTATTAGGCTCGTGACGTAATGTTACTGTAATAGTTCCAGTTCCAGCTGAACCTGAAGCTAATGAAAACGTAATTCCTACAGGATTTCCATTTGAATCATTTGATCCAGTGTATGTAAAAGTTGGATTAATTCCACTTGCAGAGTAAAAGAATTGGTGCTCATCTGCTTCTTCTGCTACTTCAGTTGTAATGTTTTCTGCTGGATCCTCAGTTTCATTTAATAAAACTATTGTTGCATTATAAGTTGTATTAGCTGATAGTGTACCTCCAGTAACTACAGGAGCATTTGGTCCGTCACCATCTAAATCTTGACTTTCTAAAACAATATCACTTCCTCCACCAACAGGTGTTAAAGTTATTCTCATAGTTGTAATTACTTCTTCTTCATTTGTAGGAGTTGGATTATCATCAGAACAAGAAGCGAAAGTAATAGCAGAAATACACGCGATTGCTAATAATTTAATTGTTTTCATAATTTAATATTTAATTTAAGTGTTTAATGGTTAATAATTTATTTTTAATTGAATTCTAAAATTTCTACCTAAATCGTCTGCAAAAAAACGTAGTCTGTTTAGATAATCTCTGTAGGAGGTATCTAATAAATTGTTTACAGAAAATTGTAGTGCAATGTTGGTTTCAGATAATTTAAAGTCAAAACCAGATGAAAAATTCAAAAGATGATAACCACTAGGTGGGGTACTTATATCTACTAATTCATTAGTACCAGTGGTAGCAACGAATGTTGTAAAGTTGTTGTCAGGATATTCATTTTGCCTCGCGTTGAACACACTTTCAACGGAAGCAAAAAAGTTATTCCAATCGTCTTTTTTATAGAGTAAAGAACTTACAGTTTTAAAAGAAGGAATATCGATTAAAGCCCTTGAATTGTCGACATCCTGCCCCTTTAATAATGAAGATTTATTTGATATGATTAAGTTTTCATTAATATTGTAAGTAATGTTAGTATCTATACCTAAGAGATTTGCATTTACTTGCTTATAATCCCAAACAACAAAAGTACCCCTTATAGTGGTTTCTGTACCTGCAGGCTCCAAATAAATAAAATCATTGATTCTATTAAAGAACGCCTCTACAGATAGATTTATTTTTGAACTTTCAAATTTATAAGTTCCAGAAAACCTATGGGATGTTTCTGGTTGGATACGCAAATTCCCTAACTCTATTCTTGCTGCAGAATGATGTAATCCATCACTAAATAGCTCTGATGGATTTGGAGCTCTATTGGATAAACCATAGTTAAATATAAATGAATTTTTTGGATTTAATTGATATAATAAACCAGTTGAGGCTGATACATTATGAAAATTAAATTTAGGATTAACTAAATATTGTGTTCCAAAATCTTCAATGATAATGTTACTAAAATCTTGGTCATAGTTTAATGAGTTCCATCTAGATTTTAAGTAAAACTTTTTTGCGTTAATATGGTTATAATCGTATCGTATACCAGCTGACAAAAGAAAACCATTAAAACTAAATTCAGAAATTGCATAAATTCCTGCATTGAATTTGTCATAGTCTGGTATAATTCTACGAACTCCTGTTTCAGGGTTAGAAAAATTGTTTTGGTATCCACCAGAAATCCCAATTTTGTAAATCCTATGAGGATCTGAATCAAATTTCATGTCTGCTGAAACCGTATGAGTTTTTAAAGTAAGGTCAGTTGCTGCTTTAGCACTTCTACCGCCTCTTCTTATATCAAACTCTAATCTTTCGTTATTCTGAAAATCATATTGAATAGATAACTTACCTAGACCTTCTAGGCGTTTGTACATTTTTGCTTTTACTAATTGATGTGTAACATCTTGTTTTGGATTGTTAATGGTATAACTGAAGTCATTTATCACAAGAGGTTCTCCACTGTTTATTGCGTTTACTAAATCACTAGTAGTTCCAATATGAGAAGCCCTTAAAATCCCAATCTCATTAGATAAATAGCTGTAATAAACATCAAAACCTCTATTTGTTTCTTTGTATCCCCCAGCTAGTGAAATACCATAAGATTTAACTCCGGTATTCGTAAGGTTGTAATCTGGAGCATTAAAATCACCTGCTCTTTTAAACGAGGCATTTCCGTTTACAAACCAACCTTTACTAGTTGTTTTACTCAAACTAGTATTGAAGGAGAACAATCTACCGTTATTTTGTTGAGATAAAATTGTTTTACCATGTAGCGTGTCTTTTCTGACAAATTTAGAAGGATTCATTACAATTACACCTCCAATTGCATCTCCTCCATATTCCAGAGCATTTGCTCCTTTAATAACAGATATGCTGCTCGCAGCATTGATATCAACATTTGGTGCATGTTCAATTCCCCAATCTTGATCTTGTAAACGAACTCCATTAACTGAGGTAAGTACTCGACTACTATGTAAACCATTAATAACAGGTTTTACAATTGAGTTACCAGTATTAATCGAAGATACACCAGAAACTTCTTTTAAAGCATCACCTAAGTTAGCGTCGCTAAAATTATCTAATGTCTTAGCTTTTATTAGTGTTTCTTGCGAAGTTTTAGTTTTTTTTGCGAGTTGTGCATTCACATTAATCTCTTCAAGTTCTTCTATATGGTGTTCTAAATCAATTACTTTATAAGTATCTGTGGTAAAGTCTAGTTCAAATGATTTAGTATTACATGCTAAATGTGATACTTCGATAATTAATTTGCCTAAACAAACATTGGTTATTGTAAACTTTCCATTTACATCAGTAGCTGTATACTTATTTTGATTTTTAATATACACGGTTGCACCGACAATAATTGATTTGTCGTGTGAATCCTCTACTATTCCAGAAAAAGTATATGTACAATTTTGACCTATTACTATACTTGTAAAAAAGTTCAGTAATAAAATCAATAAGAGATCCTTTGATTTCATTATGATTTTTAGTTTAACTAATTTATTTTTTCAAAAATAATTAAGTTAAGCTAGGCGGACCTCTTAAAAAAAAAGAAGTTGTTATTTCACTCTTAAAAGAGTAATAAAAATTTTCAGTAGAAGCTATTTCGGTTATCGTAATTATAGGTAAAGCTGCAATTTCGATATCTGAAAAATCGTTTAAATTGAATTTACAAAGTTCACATTCAACTTCATGATCATGGTAATGATGCTCATCTTGAGATAGGCACACTTCAACATCATGATGTTCCTCCGCAATTATATGAGAAAATTGAATCACAGAAGGAGCTAATATGATGATTAGCAGTGTTAATGATATGTATTTGCGAATGAGTTGCATAATTCAATCGCCAAATTAAGGAGTTTTTTTCTATTATACCAAGCTTTAAACCTTTTTTTAACTATTTAAAGCTTAAAATTAATCCTTACTGATATAAACTGTTCCTTTAGGTTTGAATTTTGAATAACCTATTCTAGAAGTATAATCATATGAAGAGTCTTTTACTTTTGTGATTTGTACAAAAATAATCTCTTTGTCTAAATCCGTTTTCGGACTTTTCATTTTTAATTGATAAGCAAAGTTATTCTTCCATTTTATAAAAAGAGTATCCACTTTTTCAATTTCTTTTTCAATAACAGAGCTGTCAGTTGAAATAGTTACCTTTTTTGTATAATATTCTATTTGTAAACTATCTTTTCTAACAATAGTAGTTTTGCTGTAATTATCTCCAGCAGGAATTTCAAATGTTCCAAATTTAAAACGTTCTGGATTTCCTGAAGTATCAACTTTGCAAGAAACGAATGATATAAATACTATATAAAAAAGGAAACTTAATCTCATATTAAATACCTGTATAATTTGAAGGTGTTATTTGTTTTAACTCATTTTTGATAGCATCAGAAACTTCTAAAGTATCAATAAAATCGGCAATAGATTTTTGAGTAATCTTTTCATTGGTACGTGTTAATCCTTTTAACGCTTCATATGGATTAGGATATGCCTCACGTCTTAATATTGTTTGAATAGCTTCCGCAGCTACAGCCCAATTATTTTCTAGGTCTTGTTCAAACTTTTCTTTGTTTAAAAGAAGTTTATTTAAACCTTTTAATGTTGCTTTAAAAGCAATAATTGTATGTCCAAAAGGAACTCCAACGTTTCTTAAAACGGTGCTGTCTGTTAAATCTCTTTGTAATCTTGATACTGGAAGTTTAGCTGCTAAATGTTCTAGAATAGCATTTGCAATTCCTAAGTTTCCTTCAGAATTTTCAAAATCAATAGGATTAACTTTATGTGGCATTGCTGATGAACCAACTTCTCCTTTTTTAATTTTTTGTTTGAAATAATCCATAGAAACATACGTCCAAATATCTCTGTCTAAATCAATCAAAATGGTATTGATACGCTTCATAGCGTCGAATAAACTTGCCATGTGATCGTAATGCTCAATTTGAGTTGTAGGGAAAGAATGGTGTAAATCTAAACGCTCTTCAACAAAAGAAGTTCCGAAAGATTTCCAATCGATATCTGGATAAGCAACTTTGTGAGCATTATAATTTCCTGTTGCACCACCAAATTTAGCAGCGTTTGGAATATGTTGTAAAAACAATACTTGTTGATTAATACGCTCAACAAAAACAAAAAGCTCTTTTCCTAATCGAGTAGGAGAAGCTGGTTGTCCATGCGTACGAGCCAACATTGGAACGTTTTCCCATTCTTCACATAGTTCTGCTAATTTAGCTGTCAAAGAGTCTAATGTTGGAAAATATACTTCATCAATTGCATCTTTAATAGATAAAGGAATTGCAGTATTATTTATATCTTGAGAAGTTAATCCGAAATGGATAAATTCTTTATATGACGATAAATTTAAAGCGTCAAATTTCTCTTTGATGAAATATTCAACTGCTTTTACATCGTGATTCGTTACACTTTCAATCTCTTTGATTTTTAAAGCATCTTCCGTTGAGAATTCACTGTAAATTTTTCTTAATTCAGGAAAAAGTTCCGAATTCACCTCTTTTAATTGAGGTAATGGAATTTCGCATAACGCAATAAAGTATTCAATTTCTACTTTAACTCTGTATTTAATTAAAGCTTCTTCCGAAAAATAGTTTGTTAATTGATCTACCTTATTTCTGTATCTACCATCAATAGGAGAGATGGCGTTTAATGTTGTTAAACTCATTTGTTGTTGTTGTGTTGAAACCGCAAAAATAGCAAATACTTAGAGTTTATCTTACTAATTTTAAATGAATTTATCGATATACTTTACGTTTCTCAATTTTCACTTCTCCTTGCTTTTCAAGTTGTTTAATTGCTCTGATAACTGTTTCAACTCGTAAACCTAATAAATCTGAGATTTGCTGTCGTGTATGTTCGATTTTTAAGCTGAATTTACCGTCCAATTTATGAACATCATGTTTTAAATAATCAAAGAATCTTAGTATTCTATGACTAGGTTCTTGACTCGATATTTCAGATGCAATAATAGCTTTGTAGTATAAACGTTTTGCTAAATTCTTTGTAATGTTCAAATGAATATCTGAGTGATTTTTTAATAGAGTGAAAAATCTTTCCTTAGGCAAAACATATAGTTCTGAACTTTCTATAGCAACGGCATTCGCGGGATAATTTATATCAATAAAAAGTGGTGGTTCTCCAAAACTTTGTTCTTTGTAAAAAATACCTTGAATAAATTCCTTTCCATCATCATTATAGTTATTCATTTTTACAATACCACTTTTCACTTGATAATAGTTTTTAGCACTGCTGTTTTCAGAAAAAATGATATCATCTTTATCAAATGATTTAATTTCTGCATCATAATTAAGAAGTAATTCTGTTGGTATCATAATGTGATTTTAGTCATAATTAACCTAGTAGGTAAAAGTATACTTTTGTACTGGTAAAATTAAGTTTGAATGAATCGTAAACAAATTGAAAGCAGAGACGATGTATTTTTATTAGTGAATTCTTTTTACAATAAAATAAAAATCGATGAAGTTATTGGTGATTTTTTTACCAAAACTATCCCTGAAAATGAATGGGATGAGCATATTCAAAAACTAACAGACTTCTGGGAAACAAATTTGTTTTTTGTGAGAAAGTTTAAAGGAAATCCGATGAAAGCTCACAAAGATGTTGATACCAACTTTAATTATGCGATTCAACAAGAACATTTTGGAAGATGGTTGCAGTTATGGTTTTCTACCGTAGATGAATACTTTCACGGAGATAAAGCAAACCAAGCAAAAGAAAGAGCACGAAATATAGCTTCCATGCTCTTCTTTAAAATTTATGAGAATAGATTAAAATAGCTTTGGTAATTGTAATAACACTAATAAGGTGTTCAGAATAATACTAATTAAACCTAACCATACTACATACTTAAATGGACTTTGACTAAAAGCTGCGGCATTTGTTCCCATTGCGGTTGTTGCAGATAAAGCAACTATTGTAAATGAAAATCCATCGTGTAATGCTAGACCAATTGATAAAGAAGAAATCATTGTACTAAGCATAACAAATATCATAGTGATTCCAAAACTATTTTCTTGTTCTTTTTTTATTTTATTGTTTATCATTTCAATTAATGAAATGTTTTTTCTCTCGGTGGTTGTAACGGTAATATTTTTAGCGGTAATCATAATTATTAATTTTACTACAAAGTTAGATTCCAAGTCTCTTTTAAAATATGATTTTGGTCATATTGGTTAAAAAGCTTCTGTTTCTTAAAGGTTATTTATATCTTCACATTTCAAATCTAAAAATGTGTCGACAGAAGTACTTATCTATATAATAGTATCATTATTAATTGGAGTTGCAGTAGCTTATTTTCAATACTTTTTTAAGGTTCAAAAAGCAGGAAAGCAAACCATTTTGTTATTTGTTTTGAGAGCTTTAAGTGTTTTCTTTTTATTATTGTTACTAATAAATCCTCAGATAAAAATTGAAGAAACTGAAAACATAAAACCTAAATTATCGGTACTTATTGATAATTCATTATCAACTTCATATTTTAAAGAAGAACAAAAAACAACCGAATTAATAAGTCAATTTAAAAGTTCAAGAAATCTGAACAAGAAATTTGAGGTTCAATATTTTAAGTTTGGAAAAGACATTCAAACTGCAGATAGTTTATCTTTTAATGATTCTCATACAAATATTTATAACGCTGTAAAATCAATAAACTCGCTCAATAAAAATGAATTAGGAGCTGTAGTTTTAGTTTCTGATGGAAATCAAACGATTGGTGAAGATTATGAATATGTAAATTCTAAACAAGCAGTTTATCCTATTGTAATAGGAGATACCGTAAAATATGAAGATGTAAAAATTTCTCAGTTAAATGTAAATAAGTACAGTTATATCAATAATAAGTTTCCAGTTGAAGCTTTGGTCTATTACGATGGAAATAAATCAATAAGTACTGAGTATAGCATTTATAAAGGAGGAAGGAAGATTTTTTCTCAACCTGTAAAGCTTTCAAAAGAGAATAACTCTGTCACAATAACAGCTAATTTAAATTCTACTAAAGAAGGTGTTCATTTTTATTCCGCAAGTATTGGAAAATTAACCAATGAAACTAATACAAGAAATAATATTAAAAACTTTTCTGTTGAAGTTATTGATGAACAAGCAAAAGTATTGATTCTTACATCAATTTTACATCCCGATTTAGGTGCTTTAAAAAAGGCAATCGAAAGTAACAAACAAAGAAGTGTTGTAATAGAAAACATCACATCTTTTAAAGGAAATCCAGACGATTATCAATTTGTTATTGTATATCAACCTTCCATTTATTTCAAACCATTTTTCAATCAAAGAAAATCGAATTACTTGGTAATTACAGGTACTAAAACAGATTGGAGTTTTTTAAATTCTTTAGAACTAGGTTTTGATAAGTCTTATATTAATCAATCAGAAGATTACGGAACGACTTACAATACTAACTATTTGACCTTCATACAAGATGATATCGGTTTTAATGATTTTCCTCCGTTGAAGGATAAATTTGGAAATATTACAGCGAAAGATCATCAGAGTTTATTATTTCAAAAATTGCAAGGATTTGTCACGGATGAACCGATTCTAGCTACTTTTGAAAAAGGTGAACAAAAATTTGGAGTTTTATTCGGTGAAGGAATCTGGAAGTGGAGAGCTGCGAGTTATCTCAAGGAAACTAGTTTCCAAGATTTCGATGCTTTTGTAAATAACTTAGTTCAATTTTTATCATCGAACAAGAAAAGAAACCGATTAGATGTAAAAGTAGATAATTTGTATTTAGCAAATCAAACTATTGATGTTTCTGCTTTGTACTTAGACAATAACTTCAAGTTTGATTCGAGAGCTTCCATTCAGATGTTTATTTCTAATGAAGAAACCAAAGAGCAAAAAGTATTTCCTTTTTCATTAGTTAATAATTCATATCGAGTTCAGGTGGAAGGTTTAGCTCCTGGAGAGTATTCATATCGTGTTTCTGTTGAAGGACAATCTGTTCAAAAGACTGGTAAATTTAAAGTGGCCGATTTCCAAATCGAAGAACAATTTACCAATGCGAATATTAAAAAGTTACAAGGATTAGCCAATAGCTCAAAAGGTAAATTGTTTTACAATCATCAACAAAAGGAATTAATAGATGATTTAATCCAAAATAAGAATTATTATACAGTTCAAAAATCAATAGAAAAAGAAGAAGGAATTATTCAATGGCAATGGTTACTATTTTTAATAGTTGGGTTGTTAGCAATAGAATGGTTTTTAAGAAAGTATTACGGTAAAATATAATGGTAGAACATTTTTTTCAATGTCCCTATTGTTGGGAAGAGATTTCGATGTTACTAGATCGAAGTATTTCAGAAACATATATTGAAGATTGTGAAATATGTTGCAATCCGATGGAGATTACTACGGTATTTGAACAGAATGAATTAGTCGGTTTTCAAGTAAAAAATATAGAACAATAATGAGATTTCATACAAGAAAATGGGTAAAACCTGAAGATTTAAATCCAAACGGAACCTTGTTTGGTGGGCGATTATTACAGTGGATTGATGAAGAAGTTGCTTTGTATGCAATTATTCAATTAGAAATTCCGAAAACAGTTACAAAATTTATGTCTGAAATAGATTTCGTGAGTTCGGCAAGACAAGGAGATATTATTGAAATAGGAATTGATGTTGTGAAATTCGGAAGAACTTCAATAACATTAAATTGTACAGTTAGAAATAAACTAACAAGACAAGATATTATTACAATTGATAAAATCGTAATGGTTAGTTTAGATGAAAATGGAGCTACTGTACCGCACGGAAAAACTAGAATAGAGTACGTAAAAGATCGATTAAATAAACAATAAATATAATATTATGAATAAACAGGCGAATTTTGATTTTCCAAAGAAAGGAGTGTTTCTAATTCCATTATTAATATTCTTTTTTATCTTTTTGATAAAATCAACAGAAACTATAAACTCAGGAGAAGCCGGTGTTGTGTGGCGTTTCTTTGGAGGTGTAGATCCAGATCAAGAACCATTAGGGGAAGGTTTTCATATAATTGCTCCGTGGAATAATGTTTTCGTATATAACGTGAAGCAGCAGTCTATTTCGGATGTAATGAAAGTGCTTTCTGTAAATGGATTAGAAGTTACTGTAAATGGAACAGTTTGGTTTAAGCCAGAATTCAAGAACTTAGGATATTTGCATAAAACAAGAGGAAAAAATTATGTCCGAGATATTCTTGATCCAGCTATAAACGCAGCGGCAAGAAGTGTTGTAGGACGTTATACACCAGAGCAGTTGTATTCTAGTAAAAGAGATGTAATTGAGAAAGAAATTCTTGAAGAAGTTAGCAAAGAACTGGAAGATCAGTACATCAAAGTAAATAAAGTTTTGGTTGAAGATGTTCAATTACCAAAAACAATTAAAGAGGCGATTGAAAGAAAGTTAAAGCAAGAACAAGAAGCTTTAGAATATGAGTTTAGATTAGCGAAAGCCAAAAAAGAGGCTGAACGTCAACGTATTGATGCAGAAGGTAAAGCTGCGGCCAACAAAATATTAAGTGCTTCTTTAACGGATAAAATTCTTCAAGAGAAAGGAATCGAAGCAACCTTAAAATTATCTGAATCACCGAATAGTAAAGTTGTTTTAATTGGTTCTGGTAAAAGCGGAATGCCAATTATTTTAGGTAATCAATAAACGTTAAAAAGTGTTTAAAATGAATGAATTTAAAGTATATACTCTTAAAAAAAAGTTAATAGCATTTTAAACATGTAACAACTTTGAAATTAACTCGTCAATTATATAGATTACTTCCTTAAAAGTTAGTGATTAGTTAGTTTTTGATAGTTGATTGAAAGAGCTCGAGATTTTAATAGTCTCGAGCTTTTTTGTTTTAAAGAGATTAGGGTTAAATATTTGTTTTTTAGGTGTTTACAAAAATGTTCTGATTTTATACCAATTTGTTCGCTTTTTGGTTTTTACTTTTTTTCTATTAATTAAAATGATTCTTTTGTATTAACGAATTGATACTCTTTCAATTCATAAATCAACTTTAAACCCTAATAACAATCAATCAAAAGATCATGAAAAAAATTACCCTTTCATTTATTTTTTCTATGTTTTTTGTCCTTTCTATTTTCGCACAGGATTACGAAATAGATAGTTTCACAAAAACATTTACAGATTCTAATCGAGGAAATAGGAGAGTAACTGCTAAAATTTATTTTCCAAAACAACAAACTGTGAATATTGAAAAATATCCAGTTATTGTTTTTGGGCATGGTTTCGTAATGAATTATGCTGCCTATGAAAACTTTTTTGATACCTTGGTTGCAAGAGGTTACATAGTAGCTTTTGTAACTACAGAAGGATCAGTTTTTGCTAATCATAGAGCCTATTCGGAGGACTTGGCTTTTATGGTTAATGAAGTTAGAAATGAGGCAAGTAAAAGTGACTCTCCTATTTTTAATTTAGCAGGATATTCTAATGCATTATTAGGACATTCTATGGGTGGGGCAGCAGCAATTGTTGCAGCTTCTCAGGTAGATGTGAATACATTAGTAGCTTTTGCTCCAGCAAAATTACGATTTGACACTTTTACTCCTGCTTCAAATGTGATAGAAGAATCGTTAGTTTTTTCTGGTAGCTCTGATGGTGTAACAAAGCCTAATGAGCACCATATTCCTTTATATAACAGTTTAGGTTCTTCATGTAAGTACTTTATAAGCATTACTGGTGGAGCTCATTGTTATTATGCAAAGCCAAGTGGTTATTGTGATTTTGGAGAGCGTTTTTCTTCAAGAAATATTTCAGTAACCAGAAGTGAGCAACAAGAAATTATGTTCAGATATGTTATTCCCTGGTTAGATTATAAATTAAAGAATGACATTGCTTCATATAGAGCATTTAGAGACTTACTAAATAACGATGATGATGTAACTTATGAAAATGGTTGTAATAATGAATTAACTCCATCAATAGAAAAACTACCAGAAACAAGTTTTAATGTTCAGGTAGGCCCTAACCCAACCCGCTCTTTTGTCAATATTAATACATCAGACGAGTATGAACTGGAAAAAGTAGAAGTATATAATCAATACGGAAAACTGTTCCTTAACTCGAAAAGTAAACAGGTAGATTTATCTAGTTTACAACGAGGTATTTATTTGATAAAGGTTTACTCAAAAGGAAAAACTATTACAAAGAAGATAGTTGTTGAGTAAAATGAAAAAGCGCTCCAAAAGAGCGCTTTTTTATTAATTTATGATGATTTTTTTAGTGGTAAAACTATTCTCACCCATTATTTTGAGCAAATAGATTCCAGTTTTTAAATTCTTAATCGCGTGTTTATTCCTAATAAAAACAGGATTTTTGACAGAATAAACCTGTTTTCCTAAAACAGAATACACTTTAATTGCTGTAATTTTACTTTGAGAGGCAATAACATGTATGTTTCCATCTAATGAAGGATTAGGAAAAGCTCTAACATCACTTAGTTTAGTTAAATCATTAACACTAGCTGTAGCCCATCTATTCTCTGCATTTGGACCTCCCCAAATTTGAGTTGCCAAGTTAGGATTATCGATAAACGGATTTCTATTTCCTTGAGCATATTGGTTAGCAACATTTTCGTGGTAATTGTTTCTATTGTCTTCAATAGTGGAAACTGGATCTTCCGCATTCCATTCTAAAAACAAATCAATCATATCATCAGGAGTACTTGCAGAGCTACCAACCCCAACAACAGATGGTAAACAACGATCTCCATAACGTAAATACATATACATCATCATTCTAGCAACATCTCCTTTCCATTCATCACCTGGATACCAACCTCCAGTTACATCTCCAGAATTTCCTGAACCGTCTGCAAAGGCTTTATTTCCTCTTTGACTGTTATATTGAACATCAGACGGACGCAAATGGTGAGCATCTGAACCTGGTCCTGAGGATCCTAAATTAGGATTTCCTAAACTTCTTGGATATACGTGCTCTCTATTCCAATCTCCAACACTTCCTCCATTGTCATTAATTCCTCTTGTTCTTGCTGTAGTTCCAGAACTTGTATATCCGTAAATTAAAATAACTTGACTAGAGTTATCAGGATTTACATCGGTTGCTTTACACGCTTCCCAAACATCTGGAGTGTAATCTAAGAAATTACCGTGTGTATTAATAATTTTCGTTGCTAGTTCTTGTTTTAATTCTAATCCTGATTTCGTTAAATCAACATCATTATAATAGCTCTGTTGAGCATTTATTAATAGAACATTTAAACCTAAAAAAAGTAAAAGTAATTTTTTAATCATGATTTATTTTTTTTCTAAAAGAGCCATATAAAATCCATCAAAACCAGATTCATGTGAAAGCACCTTTTTGTCTGAAACAAAAGAAAAATCCTTTCCAGCTTCTGATGCTAAAAATTGCTCAACTTGCTTTTGATTTTCAGACGGTAAAACAGAACAAGTAGCGTAAACCAATTTACCACCACTTTTAACCATTTTTGAATAACTCTGAAGTACATCTTGCTGCACTTTTTTAATGTTATCTAAAAACTCAGGTTGTAATTTCCATTTACTATCCGGGTTTCTTCGAATAACTCCTAAACCAGAACACGGAGCATCAATTAACACTCTATCTGCTTTGTTATATAACTTCTTAATTGGTTTTGTAGAATCAATAACTTTTAAGTCGATATTATGAACATTATTTCTACGAGCTCTAACTTTTAATTTTTTAAGTTTACTCTCATAAATATCCATGGCAACTATCTGACCTTTGTTTTGCATTAAAGAGGCTAAGTGTAAAGTTTTACCACCAGCACCAGCACACGTATCTACAACCTTCATTCCTGGTTCAACATCTAAATACGCTGCTACTAATTGAGACGATGCATCTTGTACTTCAAAAAAACCTTTTTTAAAGCATTCTGTTTTAAAGATGTTTGCACGTTCTACTAATTTTAAAGCATCAGGATATCCTTTTATGAACTCAGTATCAATTCCCTCTTCGCGTAACTTCTTTTGTAAGATTTCTTTAGAAGTATTTAAGGTATTCGTTCTAAGAATTACTTCTGCTTGTTTGTTTAAAGAAGCAATTTCTTTAGTCCAAACTTGTTCTCCTAATTCCTCTAAGCCAATATTATCTATCCAATCTGGAATAGATTCTCTAAATTTTCTGATTTTTGATAACTCATCAAACTTTCCTTTAATACGTCGAGTTGGTGTTGGTTCAATTTGATTCCAATCTGGTAATTGAATACCTCTCAATACACACCAAACTGAGAATAAGCGCCATAAATCCTGACGAGAAAAAGGTTCTTTTACATTGGCAATTTCTGAATACAATCGTTTCCAACGAACAATTTCATAGATTGTTTCTGCAACAAACTTACGATCTCTTGCTCCCCATCTTTTATCTCTACGCAATGCAGTTTCAACTGCTTTATCAGCATAAACTCCTTCATTGAATATGTCTCTAAGACTATCAATTACTGCAAAAACTAGGTTTCTATGTAATCTCATTGTAAATATTTAGGACGGCAAAGATACTACGATTTATTGGGTTTTTGTATTTTCGTTATGCATGAATTTAAATCAACCAATTACATACGTTAAAGGAGTTAGTGTAGCCAGAGCAGAATTACTATATTCTGAACTAGGAATTCGTACTTGTAACGACTTACTTCATTTTTTTCCGTATCGTTATATTGATAAAACTCAGTTCTATACAATTAATGAATTGCATCGAAACTCAGCTGAAGTTCAGGTGGTTGGAAAGATTACCGGAATTAAAACGGTAAAGCAGAAAAGAGGAAGTAGGTTAGTGGCTACATTTTCAGATGCAACCGGAAGCATTGAGCTAGTTTGGTTTAAAGGAACAAAATGGATTAAAGATTCTTTAAAAATAAATGTTCCTTATGTGATTTATGGAAAACTAAACTGGTATAAAAATGTAGCTAGTATGCCGCATCCAGAAATGGAATTGGTAACAGAATACAAGAAAAAGTTGCAAACAGCAATGCAACCGGTATATTCATCTACTGAAAAGCTTACGAATAAAGGAATGAGTAATAAAATTATGCGCAGTATGATGCAGAATTTATTACAACAAGTTTTTGAAGGAATTCATGAGAGTTTTTCTGAATCGTTCAAAAGTCAATATAAATTACTAGATAAACGAGAATCATTATTAAATATTCATTTTCCTAAAAACCAAGAGTTATTAGCTAAAGCGCAATATCGATTAAAGTTTGAAGAATTGTTTTTTATTCAATTACAGTTATTGGTTAAAAAACTAATTAATAAATCTAAAATAAAAGGTTTTGTATTTGAAAATGTTGGTGAATACTTTACGGATTTTTACAACAATCATTTACCTTTTGATCTTACTAATGCTCAAAAAAGAGTGTTAAAAGAAATACGCAAGGATTTAGGAAATGGAGCACAAATGAATCGTTTACTTCAGGGAGATGTAGGATCAGGGAAAACTATTGTTGGGTTATTAGTAATGTTATTGGCAATTGATAACGGTTATCAAGCAACAATAATGGCTCCAACTGAAATCTTAGCAACTCAGCATTACAACGGAATAAAAGAATTACTTAAAGACACTAAAATTAATGTTGAGCTATTAACTGGTTCAACTAAAACGAAAAAAAGAAGAGAAATTCATGAGAGATTAGAAGACGGAAGTTTACATATTTTAATAGGAACTCATGCCATTATTGAAGATAAAGTTCAGTTTAAAAAATTAGGATTGGCTATCATTGATGAGCAACATCGATTTGGAGTGGCGCAGAGAAGTAAATTATGGAAAAAGAGTTCAGAAGAAGGAATTCCACCACATGTTTTGGTAATGACAGCGACTCCAATTCCCCGAACCTTATCAATGTCTGTTTATGGAGATTTAGATATTTCTGTTATTGATGAATTGCCTCCGGGAAGAAAAGCTGTAAAAACGTTACATCGATATGATAGTCATCGTTTGGGAGTTTTTAAATTTTTAAAAGATGAAATAGAAAAAGGAAGACAAGTATATGTGGTGTACCCATTAATACAAGAGTCCGAAGCGATGGATTATAAAGATTTAATGGATGGTTATGAAAGTATTTCTAGAGAATTTCCTTCGCCAAAATATCAAATTAGTATTGTTCATGGACAAATGAAAGCTGCTGACAAGGAATATGAAATGGATCGATTTGTTCGTGGCGAAACTCAAATTATGGTTGCTACTACAGTAATCGAAGTTGGTGTAAATGTACCTAATGCTTCGGTTATGGTAATTGAAAGTTCAGAACGTTTCGGTTTAAGTCAGTTACATCAATTACGAGGAAGAGTAGGACGGGGTGCAGATCAGAGTTACTGTATTCTATTAACTAGTTTTGAATTGTCTTCTGATGCAAAAACTAGATTAAAAACAATGGTAGAAACTTCCGATGGTTTTAAAATAGCAGAAGTAGATTTGAAACTTCGTGGTCCAGGAAACATTATGGGAACCCAACAAAGTGGTGTTTTAAATTTAAAAATTGCAGATGTTGTTAAGGATAGTCCGATTTTATTTCAAGCTCGACAAGCAGCTATAAAATTATTAAATGATGACCCGAGTTTATCTTCTCCAGAAAATAGTCTCATTTTAAAAAGATTAACGCTCTTGCAACGTACAAGTGGAATTTGGAGCAATATTAGTTAGACAAAACTAACTCTGCCCATTCTTTAGGTGATTCTAACATTGGGAAATGCCCTGAATTCTCTATAGGAAGTAAAATGTTATTTTTTATTTCCGAAGCTAGTAATTCAGCAATTTTAAAAACAGCAACAGGATCATTTTTTGCCCAAACAATTTTAGTTTTTAAGTTGGTTTCTTTTAACGCTCCAATCCAACGATGCCAAAAAAAGTAACGTTCATTAATGTAGTTGGATAGTCGATGAATTACTTCCTTTCCGTTATTGTAAATCAACTGTTGCCACATTTCCTTTAATTCCTCATCAGTAACTTTTTCTTTATTGAAATACACGTTTCTAATGTTTTTAGAAAAAATAAATTCATTTGATAATTTAGCTACATATTTTCCAGTGAACTTATTCTTTAAAAGCTTTTGAATCAATCGTAGTTGAGAAAGTTCAATATGCATACTTCCATTACAAAGGATCAATTCTTCGATTATTACATCAATTTGATTTTTATTATGCCGAGCTATGATTTCTGTTGCAACACTCGTTCCGTAATCATGTGCGAGTAAGGTGAATTTTTTCACATCAAGCTTTTTCCATAACTGCAATGCAACATCAGCTTGTTCAATCAAAGAGTAAGAATATTCTTTTGGTTTGTCTGAAAACCCAAACCCTAAATGATCATGAATTATAACTCGATACTCTTTTGTAAGTGCATCTAATACTTTATAATAATCAAAAGATGAAGTTGGATAACCATGTAAAATTACCATGATTTTATCATTGTGCTTCCCTTCATCAATCACAAAAACTTCCTTATCAAATATTTCAATGAATTTTCCTTTTTGTTTCCATTGATTGGCTGTCATAATTTTTTCTTTAGAGGTATAATGTGGTGAATTTAAAATAAAAATATTTTAAAATTATATATAGTGCTAGTACAATAATTAACATTCATAATATTTTCATAATTTTGCTTTATGAAAAAAATAATAATTGCTATACTTCTTGTCGTTGAAGTTTGCTATGCACAGGACAAAATTTCTTATGTTGATTTTACAGAAATTCAAAAATTAGTAGAAAAAAGTGAATCAGAGAATGATTATTTAAAAGCCGCCGAGCATCTTAGTAAGGTAAGTAAGAATGATTCAGTTTATTATTACGCTTTATCAGATAGAGTATATTATCTTTTAAATGCTGGTAAATACGAAGATGTAATTGAGCTTACTAAAGATGTAATTGAAAAAGGTTCAAAGTCTTCTAGATTAAACTCCTACATAAACAGGGGTGTTGCTTTGACTAACCTAAAAAAGATTGATGAAGCTATTGAAAATTATAACAAGGGATTGAAAATATTTCCCAAAAATTTCTTGTTATGGTACAATAAAGGTGTCGCTTTAATAAATCAAGGTAATTATGAAGAAGCGGTTGAATGCCTTAAAATGAGCATGATTTTAAATCCGTATTATAAAAATACACATATTCAATTAGGAGATATATTTTATAAGCAAAAAAGAATGACTCAAGCTTTAATGAGTTATAACTTCTACCTTTTATTAGATCCAGACTCTGCAGAGTCATTTACCGTTCTTAATAAGTTAAATCAGTTAGTAAAGGTCAAAAACTCAAATGAAAGAGATGAAGAGCTTGAGTTAAGTGAGGCGGATGATTCTTATGAGGAAATAGATTTAATTTTAGAGAGTAAAATGTCTTTAAAGGAGGAATATGAAATTCCTAATAAGATGAATATATCGCTTACAAGACAAAATCATATCATGATCCAACTTTTAAAAGATTTTGAAGGAGAGAATGGTTTTTGGGAGCAAAAATATGGACAGTTTTATAAATGGATTTCTGAGAATGATCACTTCAATAATTTTACTTACACAATTTCTTATTCTATAAAAAATGAAGATTTAAAAAAGATTGTAAAAAGAAATGAAAAAGATGTTGTTGAGTTCTATGCAAAGGTCAGAGAAAAATGGGGGGCTATTATTTCAAATAACGAATTGAATCACGGAAAAAAGAAACAAAATGTTTCTGTGATATACAATAATGAAGGTAAAGTAGCTGCTATTGGTAAAATTGAAGACGAGTTAAAAAAAGGCTTATGGTACTTTTATGATTCAAACGGACTTTTGGTAGCTGAAGGTAGTTTTGATGATAAAGGAGAGAAAATAGGACTTTGGACTTGGTACTATGATATTAATAAAGTAAAAGAAACAGCTAATTATACTGATGGTAAACTTCATGGAGAAAATTTAATGTACCATGAAAACGGAAAAAAATACGTGATTGCGAATTATGAGCAAGGCTTATTGCATGGTGAGTATAAATATTATAATGACAAAGGAGCGTTAATCCAAAAAAAGTATTTTAAGGATAACAAGCTAGATGGAGTTTATAAAGCATATTTTAACGTAGGAGAAGAACTACTTGAGTTTTATATTCCTTATAAGGATGGTTTAAAAGAAGGTGAGACTTTTGAGTATTATACTAATGGAGATGTTTTCTTTAAAGCAAATTATGCTGCTGACAAAGTTGTTGGAACCATTAAAAAATACCACTACAACAAAAAGTTGTTGGATGAAATAGAATATTCTGGAGAGGTAATGAATGGCGCTTATCATTCTTATTACGCTAATGGACAATTACAGGAAGATGGTCAAACTTTAGAAGGTGAATATCATGGACCTTGGAAAATTTATTACCAAAACGGTAATTTACAAAGTGAGTTTACCTATGATAAAGGAAGGTTACATGGTCTTTATAAGTATTATGATAAAGATGGTAAGCTTCATTATGAATACCAATACAGAAAAGGAGAGATTATTTCTTACAAGTTTTACAATAAAAAGGGAGAAATAATTAAATCAGAAAAGAAGAGTGGAGGAGAGTTTTATTATGAGCATTATTCTCCGGGTGGTGTGAAAACTTCAGAAGGTCTTTATGATATTTCAGGAATTAAAAAAGGTGAATGGAAGTACTACACTAATAATGGAGTACTAGAATCTAAAGGGAACTATGTCGATAATAAAGTTGAAGGAAATTATCATGGATATTATAACAACGGTAACCTAAGCTATATAACGCCTTATAAAAATGATTTAAAAGATGGATATTACGTCGGTTATCATATTAATAAAAAGATTTCCGTTCAAGGTTGGTATAAAAATGATTTAGAACATGGTGAATGGAGATATTATTACACAGACGGAAGCCTACAAAATATTAGTTTTTATCACAAAGGTAAACTACATGGAACTCAAAATGTATATGGTGTTAATGGGAAATTAGAGTATACATCAGTATATAAATATGGAGAGTTGATATCAGATGTTTATTACGATAAAGATGGTAAAGAATTCGAAAGAATAACTTATAGTTCTGATAAGGATACTTTTAATGTCAAACATTTTAATGGTTCTGATAAAATTAATGTTTCAGCTATTAATCAAGTAAAACATGGACCTTATACAAGTTTTTATTTCAATGGGAATAAAAAAGTTACAGGAACATATGTAAACGATCAGCAAGATGGTGTTTGGACTTGGTATTATGAAGATGGAACTAAAGAATCTGAAACAACCTATTTGAATGGTAAAGTAGTTGGTGAGAATGTTAGTTATCATAAAAATGGAAAAGTAGAAACTAAAGCTACTTATGTGTATGATGCATTAGAGGGTAAACAATTAGAGTATTATGATAATGGTAATATTGAAGGATCTATAGACTATGTGGAAGGTCAAGTCCATGGTAGAAGAGAGTTTTATGATAGATCAGGAAAATTACAATTAATAAGGTTTTATAATCGAGGTGATCTGATAGGTTATAGTTATCTTGATGCTGAAGGAAAAGAAGTCAAAATGATTGCAATGCCGAAAGAAACAGGAGAGATAAAAGCTTATTTTGATAATGGTAAACCTTCATTAATAATGCAATTTAAAAATGAAGATATTGTAGGTAACTATAAGTCTTTCTACTACTCAGGAAAAATTCATGAAGAGATAAATTTTAATTCTGGAAAATATATAGGAGCTTATAAAGAGTATTTCGAGAATGGAAAATTGAAAGAATTAAGAAACTATAATTGGGGAGTTCTTCATGGATCAAGAGTTTTTTATTACAAAAACGGTAAGGTTAAAAAGGAAGAAAATTATATAAATGGATCATTGAACGGAGATATGAATTTTTATAATGAGGAAGGAAAATTAATCAAGGTAAAAAAGTATGCAAATGATAAAGTGTATTCAGTCGAAAATTTTTAAACTCAAAGTTTTTGTATTTATTTTCGCTGCTGTACCTAACTTATTTGGTCAGTTTTCTGAGGAATTTACAAAGTATTCAGCAAAGTATCCTGAAGAAGTAAAAGTAAGACTGGTTAAAGAAACAGTTATAGAAATAGAATTAAATAAAGGAGAGATACAGATAACTGAAAACTCTAAAGAAAGAGATTTATATTTAAATGAATCAGTTACCTTTAATTCTGAGGGTTCTTTAAGTTACTCCTTTTTTTATGACTTAGAAAAATTGGAAGCTTCTTCTTTCTCTTTAGAAAAGGGAAAATACAAAGAAATTGAAGTTGAAAATTTTAAAAATAAAGACAATTTAGATGATTCTTTTTATGATGGTTCGAAAACTGTAAATTTTATTTATCCAAATCTTAAAAAAGGATCAATTTCGGAAATTAATTATAGCTACAACATTAAAAATCCTAGGTTTTTAAACCCTTTTTATTTTGGAGATTATTTTCCAATTGCAAAAAATAAAATCACTTACGTTGTAGATAAAGATATCCAAATTGAGTTTAAAAAGTTTAACTTGAATGATAATCAAGTAAAGTTTTCAAAAAAGAATAATAGAAGAACAAACGAATACACATGGGAAGCAGCAAACCAGGATAGTTTTGAATTTGAACCCGGGGCTCCAAGTTACAAAACTGTTTTACCGCATATAATACCAATTATTACTTCCTACAAAAAAGAAGATAAAAACATACGTTTATTAAATGATGTATCTAACTTATATGAATGGTATTATTCTTTGGTGAAAAATGTTAACACTGAAGAGGCAGATAAAGAATTAAAAGAAGTAGTTGCCCAGATAACTAAAGACAAAAAAACAAATCTAGAAAAAGTAAAGGCAATCTATTATTGGGCACAGCAAAATATAAAATATATCGCTTTTGAATATGCTTTAGGTGGTTTTATTCCTAGAGAGTCTAATGAAGTTTTTAGAAAGAAGTATGGTGATTGTAAAGACAATTCAAGTATTCTTTATAAAATGCTTGAAATTGCTGGTTTAAAGGGAAGTTTAACTTGGATAGGTACAAGAACTATTCCTTATACCTATGAAGAAGTTCCAACACCAATTGTAGATAATCATATGATACTCTCTTATGAAGAGGATGGAAAAACTTACTTTCTAGATGCAACTGGAAGATACATGAAATTGGGGCTACCTACCTCATTTATTCAAGGTAAGGAGGCTTTAATTGCTGATGGAGACAGTTATAAGATTAAAAAAGTTCCTGTGGTAGATGCTAAAGTAAATTCTTTTATCGATTCTACGTTCATAAAATTAGAGGGTAATAAAATAATTGGTAATTCAAACTCAAGGATTTCTGGTTATACTAAAATTGATTTCTTTAATTCTTTAGAAAGAATTAATACAGAAACTAAACTTCTAGAATATTATAATCGTAAGTTATCTAAAGGAAATAATAAATTCTTAATAAAGAAGATTGACGAGAAGAATAAGTATGATTATGATAAAGAATTCATTCTTGACTACGATTTCGAAATAGATAATTATTCAAAAAAATTGGATGACGAAATTTATCTTAACTTGAATTTGTACAAAACGATGTCAGATTTTAGGGTTGATAAAAAAAGAAAAAACCCTATCGAATACCGTAATAAAATGTTTTTAAGTTACCATACGGTATTTGAAGTTCCAGACTCATACAAAATTGATTATTTACCTGAATCTGTCGAAATATCAGATGATTTACTTAATTGTAATATCAATTATTCTGTTAAAGGGAATAAAATATTTTACAGTCAAAATATTACAATGAATTATATATTACTGAATGTTGAACAACAACAAAAAGTAAACGATTTAATTAAGAAAATAGAAAAAAGCTACAAGGATGTTGTAGTTCTTAAAAAACAATAAAAATTATGAAAAAAGAAATTAGAATTCTATTACTATTTTTAATAACTGTTCAACTTTCGTTTGCACAGAGTGAGCCATTTTATAAAACTTATGACTGGGATAAAACTCCTGCTTATAACATTAATGTTGGTTCTGATGAAGAAATGGGGGCAGTAAAAGAAAAGATTGCCACAGAGTTTTATTTTGAAGGTGATTCTTTCGTAGAATATTTTCTTGAACATAAAATTCTTTGGTTGAATTCAGATGATAAGATTGAACAGTATAACAAAGTTTATTTACCATTCTCGTCAAATTCTGAATTAGTTGTTAATAAAGCAAGAGTAATTAACACTAAAGGTGAAGTCATTGATTTAGATGAATCTAAAATATTAACAGCTACAGACGAAGAAACTGGAAGAACCTACAAATATTTTGCATTTGAAGGTGTAACAAAAGGAAGTTATATTGAGTATATGTACGTCGTTAGAAGGCTGCCTATTTATAAAGGTTTACGTTTAAGTTTTCAATCTTCTTACGATAAAGACTTAGTTGAATTTGATCTGTTTTCTCCTAAAAATTTAGTGTTTAAATTCAAAAGTATTAACGATTTCCCAGAGGTAGAAAGAGATACTACAATTGCTGATAAAGGTCATTGGACTTTAAAGAAGCCTAGTTTGAAGAAAATTGTAAGAGAAAAACTAGCAGCATATGACGCATCACGTGGTGGTATTATTTATAAGTTAGATGCTAACGTTGCCAATGGAGTATCTGACATATCTGGTTATAGTAAAGTATCGCAAAACTTGTATAAATACTATTATGCCGAAATAGAAAATAAAACTTCTAAACTTATTGATAAATTAATAAAGGAATTAGATTTAGAACAGAGTACAACATTAGATGATAAATTAAGAAGAATCGATTTCTTCTTAAAAACAAATTATTATATCGCAGACTCATCTGATCCCAATCTATCAGATATTAAGCAAGTTTTAGATAAAAAAGTTGCCAATGATAGAGGGATTGTTAAGTTATTTATAGCGCTCTTTAAAAAATTGAATATTAAGCATGAGTTAGTAATTACATGTGATAGAGATGAGGTTAAATTTGATAAGAAGTTCGAAGCAAATACATTTTTAAAAGAGTTTCTTTTTTACTTTCCAAAAACTAAAAAGTATTTATCACCAGATAAATTAGAATCTAGATATGGTTTTCCTCCAGCGGGTTTAACCGATAATTATGGATTGTTTATAAAGGAAGTAACTGTTGGAGAATTTAATTCGGCTATTGGGAAAATTAAGTATATAAAACCAATAAAAGCGAAGGAGACTAAAGATATAATGACTATTGATATTTCTTTTGATCCTGACAATTTAACTAAGAATATAATTCATTATGAAAGAGAGTTTTATGGTTATTATGCTTTGTCAATGCAGCCTTTTATTCATTTGATAAAAGGAGATGATAGAGAAAAAATGATTGATGGAATGGCAGAAACTATTAATAAGGAAATCGAAGTTACCAATAGAAAGTTAGAGAATGACAAACCTGAATTATTTGGAGAGAAACCCCTTC
The DNA here is from genome assembly GCF_049239625.1 of Tenacibaculum sp. MEBiC06402. Lineage (NCBI taxonomy): Bacteria > Pseudomonadati > Bacteroidota > Flavobacteriia > Flavobacteriales > Flavobacteriaceae > Tenacibaculum > Tenacibaculum sp. MEBiC06402. Next base: position 125,200 of record NZ_JBMKKT010000094.1, on the reverse strand, counting down.
GTTTCATCGTTGATTTAAATACTGAGGCATTAGTGGAGAATGCAGGTAGAAAATACTTATTCAAATTAGGAGAGATTATTGGTAGGCAGATTGAAATGTATCAAGAAGAGAAAAGAACCTTAAAGGTTGAAGAACAAAACCAAAGAAGTTATTACAGAACTATCAAATTAACAATTCCAGAGGGATATAAAATTTCTAATTTAGACGATATTAATATTGATAATTCCTACAAGGAAAAGAACAAGGAATACTTTGCTTTCAAATCGTCTTATGAGGTAAATGGTAATGTTGTGACAATTAAAGCTGATGAGCACTACCGTAAAAATATTATACCAGTTGCTCTGTATGAAGAATACAGAACAGTAATAAATAGTGCTGCTGATTTTAACAAAATTGTTTTACTATTAGAACCTAAATAAGCAGGAGCTGAGATATTTGAAATATCAGTAAAATGTATGGGGAAGATATTGTGAATTTTGCTTAGTTTTGATGTAGAATTTAAATTATTTAGCCATATATTTTATTGATGTAATATTACCAATTCCGATACGAAAAACGTTTACGTATTCGGTTACTACAGAAGAAGCTGCTTTCTTACAAAAAGGAATGAGAGTAGCTATATCTTTTGGTAAATCAAAAATGTATTCGGCATTGGTGTTTAATATTCATCAAACACCTCCTGAATTATACGAAGCAAAAGAAATTCATCAAATATTAGATGAAAAGCCTATAGTAAATCCTACCCAGTTAAAACACTGGGAATGGATTTCTTTGTATTATATGTGTTCTTTAGGAGATGTATATCGAGCGGCCGTGCCATCTGCATTTCTATTAGAAAGTGAAACGATTATTTATAGGAATGAATCGTTTAGTAATACAGAGTTATTGTCGGATCAAGAATATCTCATTTTTGAGGCTCTTCAACATCAACCGCAGTTGACTTTACATGAAGTTGGTGAAGTTTTAGATCGAAAAAAAGTATTACCAATAATAAATCAACTAATTGATAAGTCTGTTCTTTATGTAAAAGAAGAGATATACGAAACCTATAAACCTAAATTGGTAAAATATGTGCGACTTGGAAAAAATTATCAGTCGGATGAAAGTCTACAAGATTTGTTATCTCAATTAACAAGAGCTAAAAAACAACGAGATGTTGTACTCACATTTTTTCAACTAAAAACAGAAAAGAAGCCAATTAAAGCAAAAACTCTTTCCGAGAAATCAGGTGTTTCATCACAAATAATAAAAGCCTTGGTTGATAAAGAAATTTTTGAGCTTTATCATATTCAAACAGATCGAGTTGAGTTTAAAGGAGATGAAAATCCTCTAAAAAACTTGAATGAGCATCAAATCAAGGCCCTGGATGAAATTGAGGAGAGTTTTAAAGAGCATGATATTACTTTACTTCACGGTGTAACAAGTTCAGGTAAAACTGAAGTGTATACGAAACTGATAAAAGAGGTTTTGGAAAGCGGACAACAAGTTTTGTTTTTATTACCTGAAATTGCCTTAACAACTCAAATAATAAAGCGTTTACAAAATTACTTTGGAAATCAAATTTCTGTTTTTCATTCGAAATACTCCGTGAATGAAAGAGTAGAAGTTTGGAATAACGTTTTAAATAATAAAGTAAAAGCTCAAATAATATTAGGAGCGCGTTCTACTATTTTTCTACCATTCTCAAATCTAGGTCTAATCGTTGTTGATGAAGAGCATGAAGTTTCCTATAAACAGTTTGAGCCATCACCAAGATATAATGCTAGAGATGCAGCAATAGTTTTGGGTAAATTACACAATGCTAAAATTTTATTGGGTTCGGCAACTCCATCCATAGAAACAAAGTTTAATACATCACAGAATAAGTATGGTCTAGTGAATTTAAATAGGCGTCATGGAAATGTTCAAATGCCTAAAATTGAACTAATAGATATCAAGGAAAAGAGACGTAAGAAAGAAATGGTTGGTCATTTTTCTGATCGTTTGATTCAACTAATGAATGAAGTGTTGGAAGAAAAGAAGCAGATTATTTTATTTCAAAATAGACGTGGATTTTCTCCAATTGTAGAATGTACAACTTGTGGACATTCGCCTCAGTGTCCAAACTGTGATGTTAGTTTGACCTATCACAAGTATAACAGTCAACTTAAATGTCATTATTGTCATTATCAAAGAGCCATGCCAAATAGTTGCGGAGCTTGTGGTAATGCTTCTCTCGATACCAAAGGTTTCGGAACAGAGCAAATAGAACTGGAACTGAAAGAACTTTTCCCAAATCACAATATTGGTCGTATGGATTCTGATACAACTCGAGGAAAGTTTGGTTATCAAAAAATTATAGAATCTTTTGAAGCCCAAGAAATCGATATTTTAGTCGGAACTCAAATGTTATCAAAAGGTCTGGATTTCGGCAATGTTTTATTGGTTGGTATTTTAAGCGCAGATACCATGTTGAATTATCCTGATTTTCGTGCTCATGAAAGAGCTTTTCAATTAATGGTTCAAGTTTCAGGTAGAGCTGGTCGATCTGAGACACAAGGTATGGTAGCTATTCAAACCTACAATCCTTATCATCAAATATTACAGCAGGTTTCTACGAATAGTTATGAAGAAATGTATACTGAACAACTACAGGATCGCTGGCAATATAATTACCCACCTTATTATAGATTAATTAAAATTACTTTAAAACATAAAGATTACATCAAGGTTAACGAAGGAGTTAATTGGCTAGCCAGAGCTTTACAAAATGTTTTTGGAGAATATGTACTTGGACCTACTGCTCCAGCGGTTTCTAGAGTAAGAAACCAGTACATCAAAAATTTAATGGTCAAAATTCCTCCAAAACAGTCATTGGTAAAAACTAAAGAACAATTACAAAAGGTAAAAACAACGTTTGAAGCTGTTAAAGAGTTTCGACCAATTCGCTTTATCCTAGATGTTGATGCTTATTAACTCATCTAATTAAAGAGAAAGAAAGTATTTAGCCTTATTCGTTTTATTGAAAGGAGCAATTGTTTTTCAAATAAAAGCAGTATTTTCGGCGATGAATTTATAGCACTTACAATGAATTATGATGTTGTGATAGTTGGAGCAGGTACAGCTGGTCTAATGTTATCTAGAGAATTAGGAAAACAGAAGGTAAAAACATTAGTTCTTGACAGAAGAAAAGACTTGTTAAACTTTACGTTTAATACGTTAGGAAGTTTTATAAACCTTGATGATTTTGACCTAACGGAGAATGTAGTTGCTCAAAAGATTTCAACTGCAGTTCTGCACACAAAAAACTTCAAAAGAAAATTATCTGGAAATGCATACATCCTTGATAAGAAAAAATTACACGAAGAATTATTAGCTTCTTTAGATTACAATTACATTACCATCCAAAAGGAAATAAATATTGTTTCAATAGAAGAGGATGATAAAAAATTTATCAAATCTGTTATCGATAAAGAAGGTAATAAGTATCAAGGTAAGATTATTATTGATGCCTCTGGAACAGCTGGTGTAATTAGTAAGAAAGTTGGTTTACAAGAAAAAAAAGTAAAACTTGCTACTGGTGTTGAATACAATGTTAAATATTTAGGAAATCCATCAGAAGCACATCTTCTAGCAGGAAAGGATTATGAAGGTGGTTATGGATGGATTTTTCCACTGCAAAATGGAAGAGCAATTTTTGGATTTGGAACATTTGACGACGAGGTAGTAAAGGACTTGAAAAAGAGATTAAATGAAATTTTAGAAACACCAAAAATTAAAAAAATTGTTCAAAAGGATAATGAAAAAGTTGAAGGTGGAAGTATTCCATTAACTCCAGTACTGGATAAATTTGTTTTAAACAATTTAGTCTGTGTTGGAGATAGTGTATCTCAAGTAAATCCTATCGCAGGAGAAGGTTATAAATTCATTTTCGAATCCGCTATCATGGCAAGTAATGCTATCGTGAATGCTATTCAAAATGATGATTTATCACATTTAAATCAATATGAAATTGATTGGAGTAACCGATTCTTAAAAAGTTATAAGCGAGCTAAATTTTCTCAAGATAAACTGTTTAGATATTCAAAGAAAGATTTTTTAATGGACTTTGCGATGCTATTATTAAAACTTAGGTCTGATAAAAGTGTTATAAAATCATTATCTGGAGAATTTGCTTAGTAACATGAGTATTTTTTTCTAACTTCTAATTCAAGTTTAATTTGAATCATCAATACGATTTTAGTTATGCTGAATTAATTTACTCTAAAACTTGAATAATATAGATTCTTCGGATATTGAGTTATTTGATATTAAAAGAATTAAATAAACTTTAAAGTTTATAAGAATGAGCCATATTGTTTAACATGCTATTCATTCTTTTTGAAGATTTAATTTTGTTTTTTTAGTTTTAAAAAATTGATAATCAGTTGACTTTTGTTGTTGATTGATTATTTTTTTATTTTCTTAAAGGTTAAACAAACTCTTTGTTTTATAAGTAGTTAAAAGGGGTTTTTCCTGTATATAACAACCAGAATTTCACTATTTTTAATCTATTAAAAGTTATTCCCCCGTTTCGTTACTTTTTACTAGTAACTATTAAACCTTCTAGACCCTCACTAGAAGGTTTTTAGTTTTTTTTCTTCTATGAGGCAACCTTTTTTTAAATTATGTCGTCTTTATATTTGTAAGACAATTTGAAAAGTCAATAAATCAATTGAAAATAATTTCTTTACATAATTCACAAGCTAGTTTGATTAAAAAAGCTAGTAATAAAAATCGAGAGGCTCAAAAGCAGCTTTTTGATTTGTATTCTCCTAAGATGTTAGGAGTTTGCAGACAGTATGTTAAAGATTTACATCATGCGGAAGAATTAATGTTATCGGGTTTTTTAAAAGTTTTTACCAATTTAAAGATGTATTCAGGTGAAGGAAGTTTTGAAGGTTGGATTCGAAGAATTATGGTAAATACTTGTATAAGTTATTTAAGAAAAAGAAATGTAATTCAATTTACTGATGAAGAATATGTTTTTTCAGATCTAGCCATTGAAAATTTAGAAAATACATCGGTAGAAGATATCCAAAGTTTAATAGATAAACTACCTGAGGGTTATAAAATGGTTTTCAATTTATATGCAATTGAAGGTTACAAGCATTCAGAAATAGCAGTAAAACTAAATATTTCCGAAAGCACATCTAAGTCGCAGTTATTTAAAGCTAGAAAATGGTTGCAAACTAATTATGTTAAAATGAATGAAGTGAGTCATGGAGGAAAATAAGATAGACAATATTATTAGAGAGAAATTTGAAAATAGAGAGTTAACTCCTTCAATTTCTTCTTGGGAACGAATGGAAAACATGCTAGACGATAGCAAAGGTAATTCTAAAAAGAAACGCTTTTATTTTATCAGTGTAGCAGCTAGTATTGTGGTGATTTTAGGTGTTTATTTTGGAATGAATACAAAGCAAATTAAAGAAATTAATAATAAGCCCGTAGAAAATCAAATTATAGTTACAGCTCCGAATGAATCATCTGTTGATGCCATAAAGCCAGAGCCAGAACTGACAACTGTTATTAAGTTTGAAAAAGAGAATCAAGCGGTTGCAATAGTTGAAAAAAATGAAATTCCTAGAAGGAAATCAACTTTGAAAAGTATAAAGAACAAAAATGTATCAGATACGAGAATGTTAGATAAGAGTATTCCTATTAAAGAGATTAATGATGCTGCTGTTGCAGAAACTGATACAAGAATCGTTAAAAATCAGAAGGAGAATAATTATAGAGTAAAAAATGCTCGAATACGCGTAAATGGAGAGGATTTACTTTATGCTGTAACACACTCGCCAAATGAAGTAAAAGAATATTATGCGAATTTAAAATTAGAAAGAAGTGATGTTTTAGATAGTATTAAAATTAAGCTGAAAAAATCCAACTTAAAAATCAAACCAGAGGTAATTCTTGCAGAAGTAGAACGCTCCATTGAGGATGATACTTATCAAGGTAATTTCAAAAATAATTTAGGTAGAAGAATTTCAACAATTATAGTAGCTGTAGCAAACAGAAACAAGTAAGTACTTAGTAAAAGGGGGCCAACCAAAAAAGTTTACATTAAATTTAAAAATTAAAAAAATGATTAAAAGAATACTAATTTTATTAGTGCTTCTAAGCACAATTATTGTCCAATCTCAAGAAAAAACTTTTGAAAAAGAAGTGGCTAAAATTTCTAAAGAGATTGACAGAATTACAAAAAAGCATAAAGATTCGCTTAAAATAAAAGTAAAAGAAATTAATAAAAGATTAGATGCTAAAGAAATTTCTTTCGTTGAAGCAGATGAGTTAAAAAAAGAAGCAGCGGCATATCATGCAAATCAAATTGAACAACTTGTGAGCGTTCAAGAGCAAAAACTTCAGCAATTAGTTCAGGATAAAACGGATGGAAAAATTGCAAGTGAAGAAGAAGAGGATTACGATACATTTACTATCGGAAAAAAAACATTTAAATTTAGAATGTTTGATGATGACGACGAAGACGATGATGATAATTGGTTTAAAAAAAGACGAAGAAGAAACAAAAGAACAACGACACAATTTGTTTTCGCTTTAGGGGTGAATAACGTTTTAGTTGATAATGATTTCGGATCCTTAAACAACTCCAATTATAGGTTTTGGCAATCACATTTTTATGAACTTGGTTTTACTTGGAAGACTCGGTTGTCTAAAGATCCATCAAAGGCCTATTTCAAGTACGGATTCTCTTTTCTTTGGAATAATTTGAGAGCTGATGAAAATAGATATCATGTTGTTAACGGAGATCAAACAGATTTAGTTGTAAACCCTAATCCTTTAACAGAAAGCAGATTGAGACATGTTCAAATGACTTTTCCAATGCATTTTGAGTTAGATTTTTCGAAAAATAAAATTTATTCAGATGAAGAAGTTGTTGATAGAACACATCAAGATGTAAGAATTGGTTTAGGAGGTTTCTTTGGTTTTAAGTTAGGAACAAGACAATACTTAGAATATACTAATCCGCAAGGAGTTAGAGTAGAGGAGGTTCAAAAAAATGATTTCAATACAAATACAATTAATTACGGATTAAGTGCTTACATCGCTTATGAAGGAATTGGATTATATGCTAAATATGATTTAAACCCGTTGTTTCAAAATACTGATATCCGAAACATTTCACTTGGTTTACGTTTCGATATAAATTAGAATTTGAATTAATAAAAAAGAGAACAATTATTGTTCTCTTTTTTTCTTTTCTTCCCATTCTTTTCTTAAATCAGTTGAAAGTATTCCGCTTCCATCATGTCTCCAACCTGGAGGTTTTATCAAATATTGAAATCGGTTATAAATTGATGTTTTGTTGCTTACAACATCCTTTATCATATTATACCATTCAATAAAAGCCACTTTTACAGGGTTATGCGTTTCAATATTTTTAACTAATCCATAAACAGGTTTTTCAACTTCAGGCTCAAAAGTTCCGAAAATTTTATCCCAAATAATAAATATACCAGCATGATTTCTATCCAAGTATTGTGGGTTTGTAGCATGATGAACCCTATGGTGACTTGGAGTATTAAATATTGCCTCAAACCATTTTGGTAGCTTAGTTATCAATTCTGTATGAATCCAATACTGATAAAGTAAGCTGATGCTCATTTGTACGAGTACCATTACTGGATGAAAACCAAGAATAATTAATGGTAACCAGAAGATAAAAGTATAAAAACTACCCGTCCAGGTTTGACGTAAAGCAGTACTCAAATTATATTTTTGAGATGAGTGATGCACTACATGGCTCGCCCAAAATAATCTACTTTCATGTGCAATTCTATGATTCCAATAGTACACAAAGTCTTCGGCAAATAATAAAATTAACCATGCCCACCAGGTAAAAGGAATTGTAAATGCTCTAAATTGGTAAAGCCAAAGAAATAAAGCTAAAGTGATTCCTTTGGTAAAAAGGCCAATAGCTACATTGCCTAATCCCATTGTAATAGAGGTGATTGCATCCTTAAATTCATAATCTTCGAGTTTCACCTTAACAGTTAAAATAGCTTCAATAATTACAGTAATTACAAAAACTGGAATGGCGTAATGAATTAAGTTAGGTATTTCGGGAATTTCCATATGAAAGGGTTTTGTGAACGACAAGATACTAAAATTGAAAAATAAAGCAAGTTTATTATGTTTTGATGATAAAAACTAGTATATTTGCACGCTTAAAAATAAAATAATAATTATGAATCATTACGAAACTGTTTTCATTTTGAATCCCGTTTTATCTGAAGGTCAGATAAAGGAAACAGTAAAAAAGTTCGAGGACTATTTGGTTTCTAAAGGTGCAGAAATGATCCACAAAGAGGATTGGGGGCTTAAAAAATTAGCGTATCCTATCCAAAAGAAAAAAAGTGGTTTCTATCACTTATTTGAGTACAAGGTAGCTGGTGAAGTTATCTCTCCGTTTGAATTAGAGTTTAGACGTGACGATAGCATTATGCGTTATTTAACTGTAAAGTTAGACAAACATGCTGCTGCTTGGGCTGAAAAGAGAAGAGAACGAGTTAAATCTGCAAAAAAGTAATCAATTATGTCATCAATTGAACAACAAGCAAAAGGAAACAAGCAAGGTGAAGTACGTTACTTAACTCCGCTTGACATTGAAACAAAAAAGGAAGCTAAATACTGTCGTTTCAAAAGAAATGGTATTAAGTATATCGATTACAAGGATCCTGATTTTTTAATGTACTTAGTAAACGAGCAAGGTAAGATTTTACCAAGACGCTTAACAGGAACTTCATTAAAATATCAACGTAAAGTTGCACAAGCTATTAAAAGAGCTCGTCACTTAGCTTTAATGCCATACGTTGGTGATATGTTAAAATAATAAAGAAGTAGAAACATGGAATTGATATTAAAACAAGACGTAGAAAATTTAGGTTTCAAAGATGACGTAGTAACTGTTAAGAATGGTTATGGGCGTAACTACCTAATTCCTCAAGGATATGCAGTTTTAGCTACTACTTCTGCTAAGAAAGTATTAGCTGAGAACTTAAAGCAACGTGCTTATAAAGAAGCTAAATTAGTTGAAGATGCTAACAAAGTAGCTCAAACTATTAAAGGTTATGAATTAAAAATTGCTTCTAAAGTAGGTTCTGGTGATAAATTATTTGGTTCTGTTGGTAATGCTGACGTTGCTGATGCTTTAGCAAAACAAGGAACTGAAATTGAAAAGAAATTTATCAAAGTTACTGGAGGTACTGTAAAGAGATTAGGAAAATATAATGCTGCCGTTCGTTTACATAGATCTGTAGTTGCAGATATTACTTTTGAAGTAGTAGCTGAAAAATAATAGACAATATTATTGTTTTTATTAAGAAGCACATCTTTAGGATGTGCTTTTTTTGTATCACAATTTGACTATTCTGTATACATTTTAAATAAAGGGTGTTTTTCCTGATAGATAAGTCTAGTATTTATTGATATTTGTATCAACTTACATACTTTATATAATTTTTAGGGGATTATAAATTATATATAAAAAAAACTCTGATTATCAATCAGAGTTTTTTTATTTAAAGTACTATTTCTTGATTTTTTACAATATCATCAAAGGTTTCTCTTTTACGAATAAGATAATCTTTTCCGTCATGAATCATAACTTCTGCTGGCCTATATCTGGAGTTATAATTTGAAGCCATTGAGAAACAATATGCACCAGCGTTGGAGAAGCAAAGTACATCTTCTTCTCTAATTTCATTAATTCTCCTGTTTGTTCCAAATGTATCTGTTTCACATATATAACCAACGATACTATAAAAACGTTCTCTTCCTTTCGGGTTCGATAGATTTACAATTTTGTGATAAGAACCATAAAACATTGGTCTTATTAAATGATTTAAACCACTATCAACTCCTGCGAATACGGTAGACGTTGTTTGTTTAATAACATTTACAGATGCAAGAAAATAACCAGCTTCACTTACTAAGAATTTACCTGGTTCAAACATCAAAGTTAAATCTTTACCGTATTCTTTGCAGAAATCATTAAATCGTTTTGATAAATGCTTTCCTAAATCTTCAATATTAGTTGAGATATCTCCTTCTTTATATGGAACTTTAAATCCACTACCAAAATCAATAAAATCTATATTTTCAAACTGTTTAGCAACGTCAAATAAGATTTCTGTAGCCATTAAAAATGTATCTACATCTAATATATCAGATCCTGTATGCATATGAATACCATTGATATGCATTCCTGTGTTTTCTACAACTCTTTTAATATGAGGTACTTGATGAATTGAAATACCAAATTTTGAATCTATATGACCAACTGATATTTTTGAGTTTCCTCCAGCCATTACGTGAGGGTTAATTCTAATACAGACTGGTATTTCAGGATGTTTTTGTCCAAATAACTCTAAAATAGAAAGATTATCAATATTTATTTGAACTCCGAGTTTAGCAACATCTTCAATTTCTTTTAAAGAAACACCATTTGGAGTATAAATAATGTTTTTTGGTTCAAAACCAGCAATTAATCCAAGTTTTACTTCTTGTATTGAAACTGTATCTAAACCACTACCTAGTTGGTTAAAGACCTTTAAGATATTCACATTAGATAAGGCTTTAACCGCATAGTTAATCTTTACATTTTTTACTTTAGAAAATGCTTTTGTGATGCGTTTATATTGACTAGTTATTTTTTCGGTGTCATACACATACAAAGGGCTATCATATTTTTTAGCCAGTTCTAAAAGTAAATCTCTATTCATATTTTTTAATTTAAAGCGCCAAATTTAGTTGATACTAAAAGGAAAAAAAATTGAATAATAGAATATAACACAATTGTAATTTGTGTAAAATACTATACGACTTGATTATATTAACAAAAAAACAACGAATTCACTTGTTTTATTCATGCTACAACTGTTATATTTGCTACGAAATGAATATCAATTCGTTATTAGTTATTGATTTTATTTTAATGGGAGGTTAATTAAAAACTCCGGCCTTAGGCCGGAGTTTTTTCATTTTGAGATATTTAGATTTTTTTATTTAAATTTTTCAGTCACCTTTTCTGCAATACCTACAATTACTTCAGTTGCCTTCATAATTGATTCTACAGGAACATATTCGTATCTACCATGAAAATTATGTCCACCAGCGAATATATTTGGACAAGGTAAGCCTTTGTAGGAAAGTTGAGAACCATCGGTTCCACCTCGTATTGGTTTAATTAATGGAGTAATTCCCATATCTTTCATTACTTCTTCAGCAATGTCAACAATATACATAACCGGTTCAACCTTTTCTTTCATATTGAAATATTGATCTTTAATTTCAACATCAATAGCATCTTTACCTATTTGCTCATTAATTCTTTTTGCAGTTTCTATCATTAACTCTTTTCGTTCATTGAAAAGATTCATATCATGATCTCTAATGATATACTTCAGTATCGTTTGCTCAACTTTTCCTTCCATAGAGTGTAAATGGAAAAAGCCTTCATAACCAGAGGTTTTTTCTGGAACTTCGTTTTCAGGAAGAGCTTTTATAAACTCACTCGCAATGGTCATTGAGTTTACCATTTTACCTTTGGCGTATCCTGGATGTACTATTTTTCCATTTATGGTAACAACAGCTCCAGCTGCATTAAAGTTTTCGTATTCTAATTCACCAATTTGACTTCCATCCATCGTATACGCCCATTGAGCTCCAAATTTTTCAACATCAAATAAGTGTGCTCCTTTACCAACTTCTTCATCAGGTGTAAAACAAATTCGAATCTTTCCGTGCTTAATTTCAGGATGTTGAATTAAGTACTCCATCGCTGAAACAATTTCAGTTACACCAGCCTTATCATCAGCGCCGAGTAATGTTGTTCCATCAGTTGTAATAATGGTTTGACCCTTATATTGCAATAAATCTTCAAAATAAGAAGGAGATAAAACGATGTTTTCCTCTTTGTTTAAAATGATATCCTCACCATTATAATTTTCATGAATTTGAGGGTTCACATTAGCTCCGGTAAAATCTGGACTTGTATCAATATGAGCAACAAAGCCAATGGTAGGAACTTCATAATCTATATTACTCGGAAGTGTTGCCATTAGATAACAATTTTCATCTAATTCTACATCTTCCATACCAATATCTTTTAGTTCTTGTTCTAGAACTCGAGCTAAATTCCATTGTTTTTCGGTACTAGGAAATGCTGGGTTATTCGGGTCAGATTCTGTATCAATAGTTACATATTTAACAAATCGGTCTATAATATGCTGTTTGTTCATTTGTATAATTTTAAAGTTCAAAAATAAGTTATTTCAAACGTATTTTGTCTATCAAATTTATAGCTTTACATAAGCGCTGATCGACAAGGGAATCTCCATATATTTCTGTTTTAATATGCATAAACCCTAGATTAGCTTTTGTAAAAACATTTAAAAGGTGATAAGTGTATTTTCCTTTTTTACCTTCGACATAATTGTAGAAAGCATCATTATTCAAAAACTTTATTTGTTTAGAAATGAGTTCATTCAATTCTCCTGACTTATTCTCATTTTTAATTTTAGCAATGAACTCACTATCAATTTCAATGGGGTTTAGAATAAACGAAGCATCAATAATCACTGTTTCTTTGATACTAACTGTTGTGTCTGCTGTGTAAATTGAAGAAACAGCATCGTCGTAATATAAATTTGTTTTCCAGTGCTTTGGAACTTCAAACGTAAAGTTTTTCTTAAAGTCTGTTACCTCTTCCAAATTGGTAAATTCTGGAGAAGTACATTTAAATTCTTCTGAAAGTTTATTTGATTTACATGAACTAACAGTTAGCAACGCAATTAGTAATAAAGTGTAATAAAATCTCATAAATTCTTTTGTTCTGTATAAGCGATTAACAAATCTACAACATAGCTGTAAGATTCAATTCCTTTAGATTGATTATTTGCTTTTAAATAAGAGTTATAACCTTTTTTAAGATAAGGCTCGATAGGGTTTTCATATTGTTTCCAGAAATCGTAATTATCTTTTAGCTCTTTTCTAATGCCTTTATTAATTTTAAACCAAAATTCTTTGTATAATTCAGGTTCTCGTTTCCTTAGCTCTCTTATACAATAGCGTAAAGCCATTCGATAGCCAGAATAGTTGAAATAAATATCGTTACTTGAAATACTTGCCAAAAATCCAACGAAATTAGCTTCGTTTTCTGCAGACCAACCTATTTGATGTGCAACTTCGTGACAAGCCGTTGAGGGCATTCCTGCTTTTGGAATCATACTATTTATTTGTGCTTCTCCTGTAATTGGATTTAAATACCCAGATGTTCCGTTATAGGATTGAAATAGACTTACAACAGAGCTTTTTATAGATTCGCTTTTATAATTAAGTTGTGGGAACTCGTTGCTTAAGTTATCATAAGCATCCTTTACATTATCATAAATTTCTGAGTTAGAATAAGGAACATTAACTTTTATAGTGTCATTACCTGTAATTTTAACCTGTATATCATTCAGCTTTTTAAGAAAAAAAACGGTAACAGTTTTTAGTTGTTCAGTTGAATATTGAGAAGATTGTAACTGCAATTTTTTAGCTAATGGTTCACGAAAGTAATTGAGACCCCAAAAAGAATAAAAACAAAAGTAAAGAATAGATAAAAAAGCAGTTAATCGTATCAGTTTTTTAGTTAAATTACGAAATCTGTTTTTGAATAGTTTGTAGATTTCAAATACAAGTAAACAAATTAAAATCAGACCAATAATATCTCCTACGGAGAAAGGTAACCAACCAAAGATTAAGCGAAAGAAGCGTGATACATAAGGATATATCCCAGTAGAATAATAACGCTCAACAAATTGTGGATTTTTACTAATTAAATTCACAAAAACCACCTGAAAAGGCAATAAAATAGCAATAAAAACAGTTTTTTTAGTAGGTTTCATTGTACCAAAAATAGGAAGATATAATGTTATTAACAGACTAATAACAATTTTGTTTACATTTTTGTGAAAAAAGAAAAACCAAAGAAGCTAGTATAATTATCAATGAAAAATTTACTTTTGCCCATATGGAGAGAACGCAAAGTTTAAGAGGAACAAGGATCGATAAATCTAGAATAATAAATTTAGAAAAAGGAAAGTTACCACCACAGGCATTAGACTTAGAAGAAGCTGTTTTGGGAGCGATGATGATTGATAAAAAAGGTATCGATGAAGTGATTGATATTTTGCATCCAGAAGCTTTTTATGATAAGCGTCACCAAGAAATTTATGCAGCCATTTATGCATTGTTTCAGAATTCAGAACCTATTGATTTAAAAACTGTAGCGCACAGATTACGAAGTGAAGGAAAACTAGAAATAGCTGGTGGTGATTTTTACCTTATAAACTTAACGCAGAAAGTAGCCTCTTCTGCACATATTGAGTTTCACTCTAGAATTATTCTTCAAAAATATATTCAACGTAGATTGATTTCTATTTCTTCCGAAATTATTGAAAGTGCTTATGATGAAACCACAGACGTTTTTGATTTATTAGACGAAGCCGAAGGGAAATTATTTGAAGTTACACAAGGAAACTTAAAGAAAGGAGCAGAAGGAGCAGGTTCTTTAGTTCAACAAGCAATCAATAAAATTCAGGAAATTTCGAACCAAGAAGGAATGAGTGGTTTGGCTACTGGATTTACAAAGTTAGATGCATTAACTTCAGGTTGGCAACCAACGGATTTAATTATTATTGCGGCGCGTCCTGGTATGGGAAAAACGGCATTCGTAATTTCTATGGCCAAAAATATGGCGATTGATTTTAATCATGCTGTAGCTGTATTCTCATTAGAGATGTCATCTGTACAGTTAATTACACGTATGATTTCTTCTGAAACAGGTTTAACATCTGAGAAGCTTCGTAAAGGAAACTTAGAACCACATGAATGGGAGCAATTAAATGTGAAGGTGAAAAAGCTTTCTGACGCACCTATTTTTATTGATGATACTCCTGCATTATCTATTTTTGATTTAAGAGCAAAAGCACGTCGTTTAGTGTCTCAACATAATGTTCGAATTTTAATTATTGATTACTTGCAGTTAATGACTGCAGGTGGAGCAGGAGGAAACCGTGAGCAAGAGATTTCTACGATTTCTCGAAACCTAAAGGCTTTAGCAAAAGAATTAAATGTTCCTGTAATTGCTTTATCTCAGTTATCACGTTCGGTTGAAACTAGAGGAGGAAGTAAACGTCCTTTATTATCCGATCTTCGTGAATCTGGAGCGATTGAGCAGGATGCGGATATTGTATCGTTTATTTTCCGTCCAGAATATTATGGAATGACAGAATGGGATGATGATGATCATACACCATGTGAAGGTCAAGGAGAATTTATCGTAGCAAAACATCGTAATGGTGGATTGGATAATATTCGTTTAAAGTTTACAGGTCACTTAGCAAAATTCTCAGATTTAGAGGAAGGATTTAGCAGTGAATTCCAATCTAGTATGAACTCTTTTGCTTCAGATAGTTTACCTTCAGCAGAAGATGCATTCGGATCACCAGAACCATCTCAAGATGATTTTAATGATGATGTTCCATTTTAATCGATAAAACTATTCTTAAAAATATATTAAATACACAATTGCTTCCTAGTAATTGTGTATTTTAGTTTTCAATATGAAGAAATACATTTTTTTACTCTCATTTATATTTTTCTCAAAGACCATTTGGGCGTCGTTTATTTATTTACCAATGAGTCATGATAATCAAAAGAATCATTTAAAAGCATATGGTATTGTTTATTATGCATTACAAAATGGTTTAAAGGCAAAATGGTTATTGAACTATGACGGAGGTGCTTTTTTAATTGAAAACAATGAGGCTGTTGTTAATGAATGTAAAATTCGTGGAGTTTCTTATCAAGAAATCTCCGATGCTAAATCACAATTAATTTTAGAAGAGATTTCTTCTCCAAGTAAGAATCAAGAGGCTGTTACTTTAGAGAAGGCTCCTAAAATAGCCGTGTACTCACCAAAAGATAAAATGCCTTGGGATGACGCTGTAACGATGGTTTTAACTTATGCTGAAATTCCATTTGATGTTGTATATGATGAAGAAGTATTAAATGATAAGTTATTACTTTATGAATGGCTGCATTTACATCATGAAGACTTTACAGGTCAGTATGGTCGTTTTTACGGAGCATTTAGAACTGCTCCTTGGTATATTCAACAAAAGAAAGATGCTGAAGCATTAGCCACCAAATTAGGGTATTCAAAAGTTTCAGAAGCCAAAAGAGACGTCACTTTAAAAATCAGAGATTATGTCGTAGGTGGCGGGTTTATGTTTGCTATGTGTTCTGCAACTGATAGTTTTGATATAGCGCTGTCTGCTGATGGTGTTGACATTTGTGAGACGATGTTTGATGGCGATCCATCAGAGCCAAACTATCAATCTAAATTAGATTTTAATAAAACCTTTGCTTTTACCAATTTTGAATTAATTAGAAATCCAACTACGTATGAGTTTTCTTCGATTGATATGACTCGTAAAAGAAGAATCCGACAAGAATCTGATTATTTTGTGTTAAAAGAATTTTCGGCAAAATGGGATCAAGTTCCAACAATGTTATGTCAAAATCACACACAGGTAGTAAAAGCTTTCATGGGACAAACCACTTCTTTTGACAGAAGTAATGTAAAGTCAACAGTAATGGTTTTAGGAGAAAATACAACAAACTCAGAGGCACGTTATATTCATGGAACAAAGGGAAAAGGTATGTTTACCTTTTACGGAGGTCATGATCCGGAAGACTATAGACATCGAGTAGGTGACCCAAAAACCGAGTTAGATTTACACCCAACTTCACCGGGATATCGTTTAATTTTGAATAATGTATTATTTCCAGCGGCTAAAAAGAAAAAGCAGAAAACCTAATATGTTAATAACTATTCATTAAAAGCAGGTTTTACATATTTACATTTCGAACACTTTTGTATTTTTGCGGGTATTAAACAAAACAAAATGCCAACAACACAACAACTTCAAGACTTTACACAACAAGTTCGCCGAGATATTTTACGTATGGTACATGCTGTTAATTCTGGTCACCCAGGAGGATCATTAGGATGTGCAGAATTTTTTACTTGTTTATATCAAGAAATCATGGATTACAGCACTGATTTTGATATGGATGGTAAGAATGAGGATATGTTCTTTTTATCAAACGGACATATCTCACCTGTTTATTACAGTGTTTTATCTCGTAGTGGATTTTTCCCAGTTGAAGAATTAGCTACTTTCAGAAAATTAGATTCTCGTTTACAAGGTCACCCAACTACTCACGAACATTTACCAGGTATCAGAATTGCTTCTGGTTCTTTAGGTCAAGGAATGAGTGTTGCTATTGGTGCTGCTCAAGCGAAAAGACTTAATGGAGATGATAAAATAGTGTACTCGTTACATGGTGATGGAGAGTTACAAGAAGGTCAAATTTGGGAGGCTGCAATGTATGCTGCTGCTAAAAAGGTTGACAACTTAATCTCTACTGTAGATGTTAATGAGAAACAAATCGATGGTACAACGGATCATGTTCTCGCAATGGGAAGTCTAAAAGCCAAGTTTGAGGCTTTTGGATGGGATGTTTTAGAAGTTAAGAAAGGAAACGACGTAGAATCGATTTTAGATGGTTTAAAAGAAGCTAAGTCTAGAACAGGTAAAGGAAAGCCAGTTTGTATTTTATTATACACAGAAATGGGTAATGGTGTTGATTTTATGATGCATACTCATGCATGGCACGGAAAAGCTCCGAACGATGAGCAGTTAGCTACTGCCTTAGAGCAAAATCCTGCTACTTTAGGAGATTATTAAAAAACATTGAAATAATATTCTGAAACGCTGTTACTTATATGTTACAGCGTTTCTTTTTTTAATAATATTAACATCCTAGCGTAAACAAAAACGTATTTTTACGTCAAAATCGAACAAATTAATATACAAATGAAAATAGGAATTGTATGTTATCCTACATTTGGGGGTAGCGGAGTAGTCGCAACTGAACTAGGAATGGCATTAGCAAATAAAGGACATGAGGTTCATTTTATTACTTATAATCAACCAGTTCGTTTAGATTTTATTTCTTACAATTTGCATTTTCATGAAGTTGCTCTAGAAGAGTACCCACTTTTTCAATATCAACCTTATGAGTTGGCACTATCAACAAAAATGGTTGAAGTTGTCGAACGATATCAATTAGAAGTTTTACATGTGCATTATGCTATTCCTCACGCATATGCTGCTTACATGGCAAAACAAATGCTTGCTCAAAAAGGAATAAAAGTAAAGGTAGTTACTACTTTACATGGTACAGATATCACTTTAGTAGGAAGTCACCCAAGTTATAAAACAGCAGTCGAGTTTAGTATTAACCAATCTGATGAAGTAACAACAGTTTCCACAAGTTTAAAAGAAGATACATTACGTCTATTCAACATTCAAAAAGATATTAAAGTTGTTTATAATTTTATTGATGGTAAAAAATACGAAATGGCTGATGAAGAAGAATGTCAAAGAGCAGCAATTGCAGCACCAGGCGAAAGAATTTTAATTCATATAAGTAACTTCCGACCAGTAAAAAGAGTACTAGATGTTGTTGAAGTTTTTAATAGAGTTCAGCTAGAATTACCTGCTAAATTATTAATGGTAGGAGATGGACCAGAACGATCTAAAGCGGAGAAACTCGTTGAAGATTTAGGTATTATTGATAAAGTATTATTTTTAGGAAATAGTAATGAAGTAGCTAAATTACTATGTTATTCAGACGTGTTTTTATTACCATCTGAAACAGAAAGTTTTGGGCTTGCAGCTTTAGAAGCAATGGCGGCAAATACTGTAGTTATTTCTTCAAATAGAGGAGGACTTCCAGAGGTAAATATTCATGGTGAAACAGGTTTTCTCGCTGATTTAGGAAATGTTGAGAGTATGGCAAATCATGCAATAGCTATTCTAAAAGATGATACTAAACTCCTACAAATGAAAAGAAATGCGAAAGAACATACGAAGCTCTTTTCTCTAGAAAAAGTATTACCGCAGTATGAAAATATTTATAATGCCTGTTTTTAAGAAAGGTAGTATTTGATACTTTCTCGAATTAAACTTTCAGAAGCTTCTGCATTAATTACAAAATCTTGATAATCTTTTAATAAAACGAACTTAACAACTCCAGCTTCGTTTTTCTTATCGTGCTTTAATAGTTCAATTATTGGATTAATATCTTCTTCAGAAATAACGATATTTCCATAAATAGCAATAATCGCTTGTTTTATCTCATCCACTTTGTCTAAGTCGAAGTCAAGTTCTTTATGAGAAATAAAAGCTTCACAAACCATCCCAATGGCAATTGCTTCTCCGTGGGTAAGGTTTTCCTTATTAGGATTATCTAAGAAATAAGACTCAATTCCGTGACCAATTGTGTGTCCCCAATTTAATACTTTTCGTAGTCCTTTTTCTTTTGGGTCAGCCGTTACTACTTCGTTTTTAATTTCTATTGAACGATGAATTAAATCAATAATATTCAATTCAGAATTATCTTTAATTTCATTGAATAGATGAATGTCATGCGTCATTCCATATTTAATAATTTCTGCTGTTCCAGACCTAATTTCTCTAGCAGAAAGCGTATGTAAATATTCGGGATCAATTAATACCATTTGTGGATTTGCAAAAACTCCAATCTGATTTTTTAAAACACCTAAATCAATACCTGTTTTTCCTCCAACAGAAGCATCCACCATAGAAAGTAAAGTTGTAGGAATATTTACGAAGTCAATTCCACGTTTAAAAGTTGATGCTACAAATCCTCCCAAATCTGTAATTACACCGCCCCCTAAAGTTATAAGCAAACTTTTTCTATCGGCTCCTAACTCGGTCATTACATTCCAAACACCAACACAAGTCTCAATATTCTTATGAACTTCTCCAGGTTCAATTTGAATTACTTCAATTGGAGTAGTAGTTCGTAAATTTTGAATAAATCGAGGATAACAACATTCTAAGGTATTATCATCTACTAAAATAAAAATAGAAGAATAAGAATTCTTTTCTATCAAAGTAGCTAATTCCAAGTATGCTTTTTCATTAAAATGAACTGGATATGTTATTGCCTGAATGGTTTCCATTGAATCTTAAAATAAGCTGTAAAAATAAATAGAAATTATAAAAGAAATTCATTGTTCTCCTCTATATTTGTCTTTCAAGAATAAACGTGTAATTATTATTCATGAAACTTTTTGAGAATACTGAAGTAGCTTTTAAGTTAAAGTCTGATTCTGAGTTAGAAAGGGCTTATTTTTTATTTCGATTAATTCAAAGTCAACCAATGGTGAAAATTGGTACGGCTGTTACCAATTTTGCTTTAAAAGCACATTTACCTGTAGAAGGACTTATTCGTTCTACAGTTTTTGATCATTTCTGTGGAGGGGTTACAGAGGAAGACTGTATTCCTAATATCGAGAAAATGTATGAGGCGGGAAATGTACATAGTGTATTAGACTATTCTGTTGAAGGTAAAGAAGAAGAGGAGAGTTTTGATAGTGCTGTTGAAAAAATTGTAAAAATCATTCAATTTTCAGAGGAAAAAGATTCGATTCCTTTTGCAGTTTTTAAACCAACTGGTTTTGGACGTTTCGCTCTTTATCAAAAAATTGGAGAGGGAAAAGAATTAACTTCAGATGAAGTTGCAGAGTGGGAGAGAGTAAAGGCACGTTTTCATAGAGTATGTAAACTAGCTTTTGATAAAGACGTTCCTTTGTTAATTGATGCAGAAGAAAGTTGGATGCAAGATGCCGCTGAT
Organism: Tenacibaculum sp. MEBiC06402; assembly: GCF_049239625.1. Classification (NCBI taxonomy): domain Bacteria; kingdom Pseudomonadati; phylum Bacteroidota; class Flavobacteriia; order Flavobacteriales; family Flavobacteriaceae; genus Tenacibaculum; species Tenacibaculum sp. MEBiC06402. The sequence goes on along the minus strand of NZ_JBMKKT010000094.1, from coordinate 104,377 downwards.
GATTTGGTAGAAGAATTAATGAGGACTTACAACAAGGAAAAAGCCATTGTTTTTAATACACTTCAAATGTATCGCCATGATCGTATGGAGTATTTAAAATCTCTTCATCAAAGAGCACATCAAAAAGGTTTTCATATAGGAATGAAAGTGGTTCGAGGAGCCTACATGGAGAAAGAACGTCAAAGAGCTGAAGAAAAAGGCTATCCTTCACCAATATGTAAAAATAAACAAGCTACAGATGCTAATTATAATGAAGCAATATTATATATGATGGAGCATAAAAATATGGCTTTGTTTGCAGGAACTCATAATGAAGAAAGTTCTTATTTATTAATGGAATTGGCTGAGAAGTATAATATTGAGAAGAATGACAAAAGAATGTGGTTTGGTCAATTATATGGAATGAGCGATCATATTAGTTTCAATTTAGCAGAGGAAGGATACAACGTTGCTAAGTATGTTCCATTTGGACCAGTTAGAGATGTTATGCCATATTTAATTCGTAGAGCAGAGGAGAATACTTCTGTTGAAGGACAAACTTCAAGAGAGTTAAACCTTATCAAAACTGAAAAGAAACGTAGAAAGTTATAATGAACTCTGTTGAGGAAATAAAGTTACTATTACAGAAAAATAAAGCTCGCTTACTGGAAGAATTAGCAGAAAGTAAAGAGCTTGTTTTTTTATTGAAAAAATCGATAACAACCAATCTAACAGAGGAAGAAAAAGCTAAGGTAAAAGAGCAAACATTAGATATCTGTAAAGCTGTTCCTGCTTTTACAGTTTTTATGTTACCAGGAGGTGCACTTTTATTACCTTTGCTTATAAAATTGATACCCACAATTTTACCAAGTTCATTTAGAAAAGATAATTCAGAGAAATTTAATACCCCAGAAGAGTAAAACTGGGAACAAAAACACAACACACAATGCAAAAAGATCATCAAATTTTTGATTTAATAAGAGATGAAAAAGAGCGTCAACTAAATGGATTAGAGTTGATTGCTTCAGAAAATTTTGTTAGTGAGCAAGTAATGGAAGCTCAAGGTTCTATTTTAACTAATAAATATGCAGAAGGATATCCTGGTAAACGCTATTACGGAGGATGTGAGATTGTAGATGTAGTTGAACAAATCGCAATTGATAGAGCTAAAGAATTATTCGGAGCAGAATACGTAAACGTGCAACCTCATTCTGGAAGTCAGGCAAATACAGCTGTTTTTGCTGCTTGTTTAAAACCAGGTGATACAATTTTAGGTTTTGATTTAGCACACGGTGGACATTTAACTCATGGTTCACCAGTAAACTTCTCAGGAAAATTATATAATCCAGTATTTTATGGTGTAAACAAGGAAACTGGTTTAATTGATTATGATCACTTAAACCAACAAGCGCAAGAGCACAAACCAAAATTAATTATTGCGGGTGCATCTGCTTATTCAAGAGATATGGATTTTAAACGTTTCCGTGAGATTGCAGATAGTGTTGGAGCTATTTTAATGGCGGATATTTCTCATCCAGCTGGACTTATTGCTAAAGGAATTTTAAATGATCCGTTACCACATTGTCATATTGTAACAACAACTACACACAAGACTTTAAGAGGTCCTAGAGGTGGTATGATTATGATTGGTAAAGACTTTGAAAATCCATTTGGATTAAAGTTAAAGAGTGGAAAATTAAAGAAAATGTCTACGTTATTAAACGGAGCAGTTTTCCCAGGTAATCAAGGTGGGCCTTTAGAGCATGTAATTGCTGCGAAAGCAGTTGCTTTTGGTGAAGCTTTAACGGATGAATTCTTAGAATATCAAATACAAGTAAGAGCAAATGCTCAAGCGATGGCAGAGGCTTTTGTAAAAAGAGGATACGATATTATTTCTGGAGGAACAGATAACCACATGATGTTAATCGACCTTAGAAATAAGAATATTACAGGAAAAGATGCTGAAATAGCTTTAGGAAAAGCAGAAATTACAGTAAACAAAAATATGGTTCCTTTTGATACTGAATCACCATTTGTAACTTCTGGTATTAGAGTTGGAACTCCAGCTGTTACAACTAGAGGTTTAGTTGAGGAAGATATGGAATCTGTTGTAGCTCTTATTGATGAAGCAATTCAAAATGCAGATAATGAGGAGAAATTACATGCAATCGGAGAAAAAGTGTATGAATTAATGCACCAAAGAAGATTATTTGTTATGTAAGACTCTTATTAAGATAAAAATGAAAAAACCGGTAGTTCAAAACTACCGGTTTTTTTGGGGATTAATTTAAATATAAAACGAACTATTTTATTGTTTTATAACTTTTATAGGTTTTGAAATTGGAGTATCGTTTAATGTTGAATTTATGATATAAATGCCCTTCGCTCCAAAATCATCTTTAGATAATTCTATATGGTGATTTCCTGAGTTTTTTTCACCATTAAAAATTACTTTAGTTTGACCTAAGATATTCGAGATGCTAACTTTTAAGATTCCTTTTCTACTCGTCGAAATGTAAAGATTTGATCTATTTTTTATTGGGTTAGGAGCAATTGAAACATTATCTAATATTAACAACTCAGAAGAAGCGTCTATCGATCCTCTTGATGAAGTACAACTTGTTGGGCAATTATCTGACCAAACGCCTGTAGATTTTCCATTACTACTTCCTGTAATTCTGAACCAACCATCAGTTCCTCTTGTTAAATCAACTGTTTGCTGTCCATTTCCATTATTAAAAACAACACCAATATCATTTGATGCAACTCCATTTGGAATTGTAAATGTATAAGTAGACCAATTCACACCATTATTCATTTGTTGTCCTGGCCAACCAGGAGTTCCTGATAGTGTTGTATTCGAAGTTTTATTATATAAATAGGCATTTACAGTATTTCCCCAAGAAGATGTTCTTAAAAAGTTTATTGTTGCTGTAGTGCTAGATGGTGGCGGGGTATTTGTGCAATCAGATGGACAATCATTTGTCCAAGTTCCATTATCATACCAACCGTCTGTTCCTCTTGCTAAATCATCTGTCTGATTTGATCCATCATTAAAGATGACTCTAATATTACTAGGAGTAGTGCCAGAAGTTATATTTAAAGTGTATTTGTACCAAGGAGTTCCAGAAATATTTGACATTTGTTCTCCTGGCCATCCTTGCGTTCCTGAAATAGTCGAATTTGTTGATGCGTCAAAGAAATATGCATTTATATTTGTATTCCAACTACTCGGTTTTTTAAAATGATATGTAATATTTCCTGATAAAGGCGGAGGGGTACTAGTACAATTTGAAGGGCAAGAATTAGTCCAAGTTCCATTATTGTACCAACCGTCTGAACTTCTACTTAAATCGTCAGTTTGGTTATTACCATCATTAAAAATCACTCTTATATTTTGTGCAGCAACTCCAGAAGGAGGATTTACATTAAATGAATACCAAGGAGTTCCAGCAATATTTGTCATTGACTGTCCTGGCCAACCTGCTGTACCAGGAATAATCGCATTTGTAGAAGAGTCGAATAAATATACATTTACATTATTACTCCAAGAATTTGGCTTTTTGAAGTTCACAGTAAATGGTTCAACTTGTGTAGGAGGTGGAGGAGGAGTTCCACCTTGAGTCCAAACAGCATAATCAGTTCCAGATGTTCTTAAAACCCATCCAGTTCCGTTTGGAGCCCAGTTTCCACTTCCTAATTTCATAGCAATAGTCCCATTTCTCCCGTCGATGTATGCAGCATATAAATCATTTCTCGCCTCAACAATATTAATAGATGATCCTGCAAAAATTCGCGCATCTTTTCTAATAGCAATTAAATCTTTTATTGCATTTCTTACACCTATTCCAGTGTCGAAATAATGAGTCCAGAATACCATTGGATTTCCCGGATGTGTTAAAATATAAGCATATCCTTTGCGTAAATTAGTTTCTCCACCAGGAAAAACATATCCAGGCCCGCAACATTGTTGTGCAGCTCCAGTATCATGGTTATCTAAAAAAGTTACTGATTTTGTAGGATTGATTCCAATCATTCCTGAGGGATTTCCACCACCATCTCTTAAATAAGAAAGGTTATTATCTCGAAAAGCATTTTGTAATGTAACTTTTGTGTTGAAGTCAAAAGCAGAAGAAGATTGTTGTGTGAAATTAACCCAGTTATTGGTTTGAACTCTGCTACTTTCTAATAATTCTCCAACAGCAAAATATGGATTTGTAGCGTCGTTATATTCTTTATTGAATATAGGATCGTAACCATGAACAAAGTCATATCTCCAACCATCAAAGCCTAAATCATTCTTTAGAAAGTTCATCCAGTTTTTAATTTCTTCGCGCACAGCAGGATTGTAATGATCAAGATCTCTCGCGGGTCCATATGTTCCATTTGAACCATCTGCTTTTAGTGCTGTTCCGGGAAAATAATCTCCATTGATACTAAACTCCACAGGAAAATTAACAAAATTTCTACCTTCATCATCAGCAGTAATAAAAGTAGTTGGCCAAGCAGGATTTGTGAAAGTCACGGCGTCATTAGTACCAACTCTGTGATTTATAACAATATCACCGATAATTTTAACGCCAGCATTATGATAGGTTTCTATCAAATTTCTAAGTTGTACTTCAGTTCCATAGGCACTATTAAAATTATACAATTCTCTAGGAAGATATCCCTGAGGAGCGCCAGAATCGCTAACTGGAGGTAGCCAAATCATATCAAATCCAGCACTACTTAGTTCGCTACTATTTTGTGTAACAACATTGAACCAAGTTTGGCCTGCTGGTTGATTTTGCACATTCCAATCAAAGGCTTGGAAGAGCACATCTTCATCTTGAGCTATTACATTTAATGATAAAATGAATAGCAACACTAATTGAAATCTTTTTAGGGTTTGTTTCATTGTAATTAAGTTATTTGGTTTGAAAGGTTAAAAGAAAATTGGGTACGCTTTTTTTAATTTGGTTGTAATTTTGTTTTTAAAGCGTTAAAAAATGAATAATTCATTAATTAAAAACGAATTTATTGCGAATTGTTTAATTGAAAAAAAAGTGGAGTTAACTAAATCGATTTCGTGTTAATAAATAAATCGATTTCGTAAAGTTTCGTTGAATTAACTGTAAAATTTTACTACCAAATTGTGGTTTTTAGTATTTCGATACCGTTGTAGATTACGATTTTGATAAGAAAGAGAATTAATCCTCGCTGGCTCTTTCAATTATACTTTCGGGTAGTGCCTTCTTAGCTTTAGCTCCCATTTTTTTGAGTTTTTCAACACTTGTAATTAAGTTTCCTCTACCTTCTACAAGTTTGTTCATGGCTAAACTGTAGTCACTTTTTGTAGCATCTATTTTTTTTCCAATGTTGATTAAGTCTTTTAATAAACCTTCAAACTTATCGTATAAAGCTCCGGCTTGGCGTGCAATTTCTATAGCGTTACGTTGTTGTTTTTCGTTATTCCACATAGTATCAATTGTACGTAAAGTAGCTAATAGAGTAGTAGGAGTAACAATTACAATATTTTTCTCAAATGCTTTGTTGTAAAGTGTATTGTCTTCATTTAATGCTACTGCAAATGCTGGTTCTATCGGAACAAATAACAAAACAAAGTCTGGAGATTCTATTTTATAAATATCTTCATATTTTTTTTCCGAAAGTTGGTCAACATGCCGTTTTAAAGAATTTGTGTGTTCTTTTAGTAAACGTTCTTTTTCGTTGTCATCTTCTGAGTTCACTAATTGTTCGTAAGCAGTTAAAGAAACTTTACTATCAACAATCATTTTTTTGTTATCAGGTAAATGAATAACAACATCAGGTAAAATTCGTTTTCCTTCTTCGTTTGTGAAAGATTGCTGCACAAAATACTCACGATCTTTTTCTAAACCTGATTTCTCTAAAACACGTTCTAACACCAATTCTCCCCAGTTTCCTTGAGTTTTACTATCTCCTTTCAAAGCTTTTGTAAGATTTAAAGTTTCTTTACTCATTTGTGCATTTAGCTCCTTTAAACCTAGAATTTGCTGGCGAAGTGCTGAGTGATAATCAATACTTTCTTTGTGTGTTTTATCTACTTTTTCTTCGAAATCCTTTATTTTCTTTTCTAAAGGATCAAGAATATTTTTAATGTTTTCCTTATTCTGAACAGTAAACTTATTTGATTTTTCTTCTAAGATTTTATTGGCAAGATTTTCAAACTCTTTGGTAAATTTTTCTTGAAGTCCTTCAATTTCTTTTTTGTTTTCTTCAAGTTTGGTATTCAGGTTTTTTAACTGAACATCTTGTTCGGTATTAGTCTTTATTAAATTCTCTTTTTCAGATTGAATAAATTTTAATTCTTCCTTCAATTCATTTATAGCATTTTCAGCTTCTTTTTTATTTTCCTGTAAAATGTTATTTCTTTCAGATAAGCTAGAATTATCCTTTTCTAAAACACTTGCTTTGTTTTTTTGTATGATATAACCAATAAGAAAACCTAAAGTAATTCCCAAGAAACCAGTAAGTAAGATATATAGCAATTGATCTGACATTCGATAAAAAATTAAAACCCTAAATTTACCGTTTTAAAGTCAATTTATGATGCATAGCTTATCGAAATTTATCTTTCATACCTTATTAGGTTGGAAGTTAGTAGGTAATTTTCCAACAGAACTTAAAAAGTATATTGTAATTGGTGCACCCCATACAAGTTGGAAAGATTTTCCTATTGCAATTTTAGCAAGAACAGTAACTAGAATTAAGATAAATTATATAGGGAAAGCATCTTTATTTAAACCACCTTTTGGTTTTATCTTCAGAAAATTGGGAGGAACTCCTGTTGATAGAAGTAAGAGTACAAATTTGGTAGATGCTATTGTTTCTATTTTTAATGAAAAAGATGAGTTTCGTTTGGCGTTGTCTCCTGAAGGAACAAGAAAGTATACAGATAAATGGAAAACTGGATTTTACTATATAGCTCAAGGTACAAATGTGCCGATTGTAATGTTTGCCTTTGATTTTAAAAATAAACAAATTGTAGTGGCAGATCCTTATTATCTAACGAATGATATGGAAAAAGACTTTAATCATTTTTTAGATTTTTATAAAGACATAGTACCTGCTAAGCCTGAGTTATTTAACAATAAAAACTTACTATAATCTTAATTTTTTCTTTTAAAATAAAGCGCTATTTTTGCCCCACTTTTAAGAGAATTAAATAATTATAAAATGAAAACAAAAATTGCAATGATTGTCCTACTAGGACTTAGTTTTGCTGTGAAAGCTCAAGATGATACTGTAAACGGAAATTTAACGGTTAATGGAACTTTAAAAGTTTCTTCTTCATCAAATTCTACAAATTTTTTAGAGGCTGATGAAAATATTTTTAGACTTAGATTTGGTTCTGGATTAAGCGCTACTACCATAATGGAAGCAGGTATATTAGCTGATAATGGATTTAAAATTAATTTACCTTTAACTGCGAAACAAGCAGTTTTTAATGGTAATGTTGGAGTCGGGGTTACGAATCCTTTAGGTAAATTACATGTAAATTATCCTACCTCTGCAGGAGATATAAGTAAAAATGGAATCATTATTACTAGACCTACTACAGCTACATCAGATGTTACAAGTCATGATAAAGCTATTTATGCGCATGCGGGGTATTTTTCAGTTGCACCAGGTGTTACTGATTCTGGATATAAAATAGGAGTTGATGCAAGTGCTTATTCTTTAAAGACAGAATTTCAAGGAACTTTAAAAAGTAATTACGGTATTTGGGCTAGGGCAGGTATCTATCAGGCTTCTTCAGGCGCACGTATAAATAATGCTGTTGCCGTTGAAGCACAAGTTTTGGATAATATAGAAGGTACCTCAATAGATAATATTTATGGGGTTAGAATTAATACAGGTGGCTATAATAAGGCAACCGTAACTAATAGATACGACTTATATGCTGGTACTACAAATGCTAAAAATTATTTTGGAGGTAATGTAGGTATAGGTATAAATTCTCCAGAAGCAAAGTTACAAATAGTAAGTCCTAGTACAATTGGAGGTAGTGACCTCACCAAATCTGCTTTACTCATTGGTACTTCTTCATTAGGAATTGGAATAGATACTAATGAATTTATGGTAAAAGGTCAAAGTTTCTATTTTGGTACCTTAACAAATCATGCTATCCATTTCAGAACAGGAGGAACAAATACTAGAATGACGCTTAGAGGAGATAGTGGTAATTTTGGTATTGGAACGACATCACCAATTGAAAAATTAGAGGTTACTGGAAACATTCTTTCATCCGGAACTATTAGTTTAGGTAAATCAGGTTCTGCAAACGAGTTAAGAGATGTTATTTCTTTATACGGAAATAGGCTTGGCGCAAGTAATATGTATGGTTTTGGAGTGGAAAGCGATGGTACGTTGTATAATAAAGCTGTTACTCACCACAGGTGGTATTTAAACTCAAATGCTAACTTAGGCACAAGTGCTAAAATGGAATTAGATAGTAATAGGTTATTTGTAAATAATAATGTTGGTATTGGAACTGGAGATACAAAAGGATATAATTTAGCTGTTGCGGGTTCAACAGGTATTATAGCAGAGAAAGTAACAGTTAAGTTACAATCTGCATGGCCAGATTATGTATTTGCCAACGATTATCAATTACCAACTTTAGAAGAAGTTGAAAAGCAAATTAAAGAAAAAGGTCATTTAGCAAATATTCCTTCTGCTAGAGAAGTTCAAGAGAATGGTGTTGAATTAGGAGATATGAATAAAAAGCTTTTAGAAAAAGTAGAAGAATTAACATTGTATACAATTCAACAAGAAAAAGAAATTAAGAAGTTGAAAGAAGAGAATAAGCAACTAAAATCTTTAGAAGAAAGATTAGCTAAATTAGAGGCTTTATTACAAAAAAAGTAATATTCTAATTACAGTATATAACAAAAAAAACCTACTTTAAGAAGTAGGTTTTTTATTTATAATAAAGTTTGATTCTCTCTTATCCTTTATAAAACGGAAGCTTTACCACTTTAGCAGCTACTTGCTTCTTACGAATTTGAATTTTAATTTCAGAGTCTACTTTCGAATTTTCAATAGTTACATATCCTAAACCAATTCCTTTACCTAAACTAGGGCTCATTGTTCCAGAAGTTACATTACCAATAACTGAACCTTCTGTATCAACTATTTCATAATCTTTTCTAGGAATTCCTTTTTCAGTCATTTCAAACGCAACTAATTTACGAGAAACTCCTTCTTCTTTTTGTTGTTTCAAAGCTTCTGCATTTACAAAGTCTTTGGTAAATTTTGTAATCCATCCTAATCCAGCTTCAATAGGAGAAGTTGTATCGTTAATATCATTTCCGTATAAACAATATCCCATTTCTAAACGAAGTGTATCACGAGCAGCTAATCCAATTGGTTTAATTCCCCAATCAGCACCAGCTTCAAAAACATTTTTCCAAAGTTGCTCAACATCTTCATTTTTCACATATACTTCAAATCCACCTGATCCTGTATAACCAGTTGCAGAAATTACAACATTAGGAATTCCTGCGAAATCAGTGATTTCAAAAGTGTAAAATTTGATTGCCGATAAATCTACAGAAGTTAACGATTGCATTGCTTCAGCAGCTTTTGGACCTTGGATAGCTAATAAAGACCAATCTTCTGAACGATTTTCCATTTCGACGTTTAAATCGTTATGTTGAGAAATCCAGTTCCAATCTTTTTCAATATTTGAAGCATTTACCACTAACATATACTCAGTTTCAGAAATCATGTAAATAATTAAATCATCTACAATTCCGCCATCAGCATTTGGCATACACGTGTATTGTGCTTTACCTGGAACTAATTTCGAAGCGTCGTTAGTTGTAATTTTTTGAATTAAAGCCAATGCATTTTCTCCTTTCAAGAAGAATTCTCCCATATGACTTACATCAAATACACCAACTCCATTTCTTACGGTTTCGTGTTCAGCATTAACTCCTTCGTATTGAACAGGCATATTATATCCAGCAAAAGGAACCATTTTAGCTCCTAAAGCTTCATGAACTTGCGTTAAAGCAGTGTTTTTCATTTGATTTGTTTGTTTAATGATGTGTCAAAAATATTGAATCATTTTGTAAACACCTATAATCTTTTTAAGTATTCTGATAGTGGAATGTCAAATGAAAAACCTAGGATGTAATTTTCGAAAGCTTGTGATTCAAACGGAACAGAAACACTTACATTAAAATCTAAAGAATTAAAGAAAGTTAAACCTGTTGCCAAACCAATTTGAGCGCTATCGAAACCATTTCCTGAGGTGTTAGCAATCTTGTATAAAAGACCTGTAACATAAGGCATTGTGTAAATATTAGATACCAATGATTTCTTTTTTACTTTGTGGTATAATCGATTTTGGTCTAAATATTTCTCATCGAAATTCCACAATACATATTTAGCACCTATTTTTTCTGAAGCAGAATTAAAGTTTGTATATTCTTTTCCATCATTTGTAAATCCATTAGGAATCCAATTTTGATTTAATCCTACAGTTGCATAAAAACTCCATTTCCTTTCTTTCTGATATTTCTCTAAAATATGATTTAGTACAGCGGCTACGTCTATTTCAATAATGTTTTGATCTAAGTCAACTATAGAATATTCGCGTAATGAGTTAATTAAATCAGGTATAATTTTAATATTACTATTGGCATTTTCAAATAGATATGCATAATCGTTCATAGTTTTTAAAAGAAAAGTAAAGGTTTCTGCCTTGTTTAATTCTTTAATATTACCGATGAACTTCAAGAAGTTTTTAAGTTTATCTAAATCTGGAATTTTAAGATAAGCCTTTGATGAATTTACTTTTTGCAGGATTAAATTTGATATTGAAAACTCTAAACTTGCTACAAATTTGTTTAGGTTTATATCACCAGTTCCTGTTTTTAGTTTGTTTGATATTACTAATAATTTTGCGATAAAATTACTATCAAATGTGTTTAGGATTTCTAAGTCAGAAAATTTCTTTTTTAGATTTCTATCAAGGAAAAAGCTCATTAACTGAGTTAAAGTAGCTTGTTCTTCATCTGTTAAATTCTGATTATCATTCAATGAAATTTTATTCTTAACTAAATATTCTTTTAACATATAGAAAAGTCCGTCTCCATTGGTTTTAGAATATCCATTTACAATAATTTTACCTTTTAAAAGTGTTAGATGATTAATTAATTTTTGAATTTGGGTTAGTGATAGGCTGCTGCTAGCTACTAATTTCTGTAAATTAACTCCAGAAATGAGTATATTCATTAGTGCTTCTTTCGTAACAGGGTTTAAGGTTGCGATAAACTGATTTTTTTGTTTTTCGTTTTGGTTAACAGTTATTGTGGTTTTGTCCCAATTATCAAGTAGAATTTCTTGAACCTTATAGTAATCACGTACTCTTATATAATTATCTCTAAGTTCTTTAATAGTTCCAGAGTTAAAAAACTCGTTTATATTTTCTGCTTCAACTTCAATTACGGAAAAGATGTTTTTTGCATAATCGAATTTGTCGATTTTTTTTATTGAATCAATTTTAGAGAGTAAAGTACTTAGATTTTCATTCTTGATGTAAAGGTTGTTTTTTTCTGTTTGTAACACATCATTGAGGTTATTCAGTTTCTCCTTTAAACCATTTTTTACCGTTTCTGTGCTTGTTGTATCTATTCCTTTTAAAAGTGAAGTGTAATTTTCCTGATTAATAAAATTAGACATAGAGAAGGTTCCGACTTCGGCAGAAATTCGCATATCCAAGTTTCTAATAACACGAGCATATTCACTTATACTGTCAATTTGTTTTTCTAACAATTCCTGTGTTTCTGTGAGCTGCTCAATATTAAACTCCTTTTCTATTTGATCTTTGATACCTCTGATGTTTACAATTTCTTTATCAATGTAATCCATGAACACAGTATCAATTACGTTTGATTTTTTAACAACATTCTTAAAGATTAAATCTTCATAAGAGTAGTTGTTGAAGCTTTTTTCGTACAACTGTAAAATAGTTTCAAAAGATTCCTTAGTTTGTTTAAAATCGATACCACTATTATTCAAAATATCTTTTAAAACGTTACTGTTATTCAGTAAGTTAGTAATGTGGTTTTTTATTTTTAAAGCAACTGAGTAGATATTTTTATTGATGTTTTTTAATTGCTCTGATTTAAGTTTTGTGATGAGAACTTTAGCCGCCTCGTTATTTTTTAAATCTATTTTCTTTAATAAGTTGTCTATATCTGTATTTAAACTATTCTTTAATTCTTTCCATTGATTGTATTGTAAAGAATCTAACTTAGCGTTTCTATTTAGCTCATAAATTTTTTCTTTAATGGAATTTATGTTTGTTAAATCGGCAGGTTTTATTTTTCCCAGACCAGTAAAAAGTTTATCAATACTGTTTGATTTTAAATCGTTTAAGGCTTCTTTAATTAACCCTTTATAATAAATTTTACTGTGCTCGAAGTAGTTGAAGTTATTTAATAAACCTAGTTTTTTTACAAATGGTACTTCTGAACATATACTAAGCGAAAACTGAATAATTCTGTTTCTTAAATCAATGTCATCAATGTCATCAAAACTAGATTGAGCAGGAAGACTAAAAATTTCTTTTAACTCCGAGTTTTGTGTTTCTAAAATTAATTTGGTAATTCCAAGAACAAAGAGGTAATTCGTTGTCTCCTCTAAAATTCTTTTAGTCATTACTTTATGATTCTTCTCTTGAAATAAAATTTCAGTAACACGTTCAATGTAAAATTGAGAATAATCATCTAGTTTAGAGCCTCCAATGTACTCAAATATCATTCTTTTAATTCCTTCACGAACTATTTCTTTCTGCTTCTCTGAAATTATTTTAGCTAACAATTCAACATCCAAAGTTCCTTTTTTAAAAGTTACATTGTCTAAACCAGCTGAAAGAGTAGGAGCTTGGTAGTTTGTTTGACTATGAATTTGAATGCCGATTAAAATAAATAGAATTGTAATTTTTAAGATTCTTAAAAATTTCATGGTAGTATTATAGTTTGGTTATTGAGTCAATTAATATACTAAAAATAGTAGTTATAAAAATATGTTAATAAACTATAATTGCTCTTTTTGTTGATTTAAATATCTTAGTTTTATTGATTAAATTAATTTAAAAACTATGAAATCAATTGTATTATTCCTCTGTACGGTTTTCCTGAGCGGTTTAAGTATTGCTCAAACTCCAACTGATTATTTACCGAAAGAGTTTCACAAAGAAAGAAGAGCATCTTTTAGAGCAAAAATGCCAAAAAATTCTGTGGCTGTTGTTTTTGCAAATCCTATAAGAAATCGTGCCAACGATGTTGACTATGTCTTTCATCAAGATCCTAATTTTTATTATTTAACTGGATTTAGAGAACCAAACGCAGTTTTAGTTTTATTCTCTGATAATCAAACGGATGAAAACGGGGTTGTATACAATGAGATTATATATGTTCCAAAGAAAGATCCTAGAGCTGAATTGTGGAATGGAAAAAGGTTAGGAGTTGAAGGAGCTAAGAAAGAGCTTGGATTTGTAAAGGCTAAAATATCGGAAGACTTTACTACAGACAAAACAGATTTTTTAAAGTTTGATAGAATTTTTATTGAAAGATTTAAGGATGATTATAGAGATTCAGACAGGAACAATGGAGAAATTTTCGATTTAGTTCAAAGCTTTAAGAAAAAAACGAATTATACAGACATTAACTTTTTATCAATGCCTCAGAAAAGAGTATATGAGTTGATAACGGCTACACCAATTGAGAATTCTGCAAATGTTGCTCAAATTATAGGAAGAGCAGAAACTATGTTTCCAAGTTTAAAAGAGGATGCAATTGTAAAAGGTTATAAAGATGCAAGTAATGCCAACAATTCAGAATTGAAAAAGGAGTTAAAACAAAAGGCTTTTGAAGAGCTAAATGGTAAAACTAATATTGATTTTGAGTTTCTTACTTCTAAATTAGCCGAAATGCGAGAGATAAAGACACCAGTTGAATTGAAATTGCTTACTAAGGCTATTCGTATCTCTGCAGTTGGACAGATAGAAGTTATGAAAGCTATGAAACCTAACATGTCTGAAACAGAAATTCAAGGAATTCATGAGTTTGTATACAAAAAATATGGTGCAGAGTATGAAGGGTATCCTTCTATAGTTGGAGCTGGAAACAATGGTTGTATTTTACATTATATAGAAAATAATAAAACTAAAGTAGGTAATGACTTAGTTTTAATGGATTTAGGTGCGGAATACAGGGGTTACACTGCTGATGTTACAAGAACTATTCCTGCTAACGGTAAATTTAATAATGAACAAAAAGCTATTTACGAATTAGTTTTAAAAGCACAAGATGCGGGTATAGCTGTTTGTAAAGAAGGTACTGCGTTTTGGCAACCTGGTGTAGAAACAAAGAAAGTAATTAATCAAGGTTTAGTTGATTTAGGAATAATTAAATCTGTTGACGAAAAGCATAATTACTTCCCTCATGGAACTTCTCATCATATTGGATTAGATGTTCATGACCCAGGAACTTATGGTAAGTTAAAGGAGAATATGGTGATTACCGTAGAACCTGGAATTTATATTCCAGAAGGAAGTAACTGCGATAAAAAATGGTGGGGTATTGCTGTTAGAATTGAAGATGATATTTTAATTACCAAAGGAGAACCTAAAAACTTATCAGAAGAAGCTCCTAGGACTATCAAAGCAATAGAAGAAATGATGGCTAAGAAGAGTATTCTTGATGATTTTGTATTGCCTGACTTAGATTAATAAAAACACAATATATAAGAATAAAAAACCAGATGTTTATAGCATCTGGTTTTTTTGTAATGTAAAATATAAATTAGGCTCTACCGTACATTTTTTCGTACAAGTCCTTATAAATCTCTTTAATAACACTTCGTTTCATTTTCATAGTTGGAGTTAAGTGTCCACTATCAACAGTCCACTCTTCAGGTGTTAACTCAAAGCGCTTAATTTGTTCCCATTTTCCAAAATTACAGTTGCAATCATCAACTTCCTCTTGTAAACGAGCTATAACCTTTTCGTTACTTGTTAATTTTTTTGGATCTGTGAAGTCAATGTCATTTCTACGAGCCCATTCAGCAATAAATTCAAAACTAGGTTGAATTAAGGCAGTTGGCATTTTTTCACCTTCACCTACAACCATTACTTGCTCAATAAATCTTGATTGTTTTAATTTATCTTCTAATAAGGTTGGTATAACATATTTACCTCCTGAAGTTTTGAACATTTCTTTAATACGACCAGTAATACTTAGAAAGCCATTTTCAACTTTACCTTTATCGCCTGTGTGGAAATATCCATTTTTTATTACTTCGGCAGTTCGCTCAGGATCTTTATAATATCCCATCATCACGTTTGGTCCCTTTACTAAAATTTCATTATCCTCAGAAATTTTTACCTCAACACCATCAATAATTCTACCAACAGTTCCAATTTTAAATCCGCCATCACGAATATCATTGACCGAAACAACTGGTGATGTTTCAGTTAAACCATAACCTTCCATTACAGGCATACCCGCTGCTGCAAAAACTCCAGCTAAACGTGGTTGTAAAGCTGCACTACCAGAAACCATAATCTTAAGTTCACCACCTAAAGCAGCCTGCCACTTTGAGAAAATAAGTTTTCTAGCAAGGCCTAATTGCTTTTCATACCACCAACCGTTTTCACCATATGGTTTATATTTTAATCCTAAATCAATAGCCCAGAAAAACAATGCCTTTTTTATTCCTGACAACTCAGTTCCTTTAGCATAAATTTTATCATATATTTTTTCATAAAGTCTAGGAACAGCCGTCATAACGTTTGGCTTTATTTCCTGTGCATTCTCGCTAAGTTTTTCAATCGATTCAGCAAAATATATAGAAATACCACAGTATTGATATAAGTAAAGAATCATACGTTCGAAAATATGACACACAGGTAGAAAGCTTAAACTCTTACCTTGTCCATGATCTACGGGTACTCTTTTAGAACTCACCAATACATTAGAAACAATATTATTATGCGAAAGCATTACACCTTTAGGTCTTCCTGTAGTACCTGAAGTATAAATAAGGGTGGCTAAATCTTCAGGTTTTACTGCATCTTTTCTTGCTTCAACTTCATTTTGATTACTGTCATCTTTTCCAAGTTCTAAAACTTCATTCCAGCTTTTTTCGCCATTAATATCATCAAAGGTGAATACTTCTTTCAGTTTAGTATTTCCTTTAATTTGATTTAGTTTTTCCACAATTGTAATATCTGACACAAAACAATATGTGGCCTCGGAATGGTTTAGAACGTATTCGTAATCTTCTTTTGATATGGTAGGATAAATTGGAACATTTTGAGCTCCCGTTTGTAAAATACCAATATCACAAATATTCCATTCAGTTCGGTTATTGGTTGAAATAACAGCAATTTTATCATTTGGTTGCACTCCTAAACGAAGTAAACCCCTACTGATGGTATTTGCTTTTTCAATGTATTCTTTTGTAGAAATAGATTCCCAATTACCGTTGTAATTTGTAGTTAATGCTTTTTGAAGATTGTATTTTTCCAATTGATAATATGGAAAGTCAAAAAGCCGAGTAATTTCAATCGACATATGTACCTTAATTTGTGTTGCCAAATTACACAAATTAACTTGGTTGTACAAAAAATGTTTTCTGCTGAATTACTGCTTTTTAAGTCTGTTTTTTAACAGTTTTTCAATATAATTGTTATGAAAAACGTAAAAACTTAATAAATCGTTTAAAAATATGAGATTTATTTTATCAATCAAATAAGCCCTAAAAATCTTGTTTTTAGGGCTTATTTATAACTTTGTTTTAATGTTATTTTTTGTCTAGTTCCTTAATTAATTGCTTTATTTTTTCGTTTTGCACCGATAAAAGTGCTTCATCAAAAGTTTGATAAGGATCAGGACGAATAACTGGTTTTCCCGCACCACTATCTAAAAGAAAGCTAAAGTCAGTTCCAAATGTTGTTTGTGCTTGTCCGTGGCATCCCATACAACCTCCCATATTAAATTCTTTACCATTAGCAATTGTATTTTTAACTTTAGTATCAAATGGATCACCAAAAGACCCATGGAAATTGGTTAATTTTAAGTCTGATTCAATCACAAAATTTGCCATGAAATAGTTGTTATCACTGTTTCTATCCATGTAGTCTATTGGTTTTCCTTGCACTCCGATTAATTGGTAATATTGCCATTTTGATTTGCTACTATTAGCTGCAATCATTTGTTGAACATTTGCATTGACTTTTTGTAGCGTCTCTGGAATTAATCTTTCTATTACGGGATTTAACCTGTGAGGGTCCTCATCCCCATACTGATTACCATTTACTGTTACAGTATCAATTCCAATTGTTTGTGTGTCTTTATTTCTTTCATCAACTTGTTCCCAAGAAGCAAATACAAAGGTTGGATGATTTTGGGTTTTTCTAATAATATGCATTCCAATTAAGGCGAATTGCTTTGTATATGCATTAGAATAGGTTTTGTTACCTACAATTGAGTCCTTAAAATAAACGACATCTTTTACCATATACCTTGAAGCATCGTCTTTTGTTGCATCAAGTTCTCTAAACGCAAGTTTTATTTCTATCGCTCCCTCATTTTGAGTATCGGTAGAACAAGGTAAGCATACATAGCCATCTTGTGTATTTTGATCTGAGTCGCACATTTGTTGTGGACTTAAACCTTTTAAACGCGCTCTAAAGGTTGTTGAATCATTACTTTTATCAACAGCTTTATATAAATCCTTATCTGTTGGGAAGTATTGTTTTAAGTAGTTATACTCAACTAAATTTGCTTTTGCTGCATATAGCACTTCAAATTCATTTTTATGAGCAAAAACATAGGCAGAACCGATTTCATTATCTTCATCTAATACATTCCAATAATTATCTAGTTGTACCGGGTTTGTAACATTTACTGTTGTTGAATCAACAAACGTGTAATAAGGAGATCCTTTACTTAAATCTTTAGATCTTTTTCCATTAGCCGGTCTTAATTCTGCTCTGTGGATATAAGTTTCCCACACACTTAAAAAGTTTTCTCCAGTATCACTTGTATAATTCCATGAGGTATCTGGTTTGGTTCTTAAACCGTCTTTTTCCCATGATGATTTCCAATTTAAAGCGAAAAACTCTTCCCAAGCAAAATTGGCAAGTTCCTCTTGAGTGGCATCTACAGGAACATCTACTGGCAAATTATAGGAAATAGATATTTCTTGAACAGGTTCTGTTATCAAAACAGTGCCTTCGTTTTTAGGTTTACAACTTATTAAAAGTAAGGTTGTAAATAATAACATCAGTGTTATTTTGTATTCGAAGTTGAAATTTTTTAAAGTCATGATCGAGTTAGTTTTGTGGTTTAGATAATTAAAAATAAGATAATTGTCTAGTAAATGAGAATCATATTTCCATAAAGGCATAGAAATAAATCATGAATGGGCTTAAAAAAGGAATAAGAATTTTTTGAAGTAAAAAAAGAAAATCGGTTAGAAGAAGCTTTCCAACCGATTTCAATAGTCAATAAAATCCCCAATCAACTATATAAGTTTAATTAGAACGTGTATTAATGACCTATATTACTTTATGGTATTTAAAATTTTTGTTAAAGTTTGACAACCCTCAATTAACTCATCATCCGATATTGTTAATGGAGGAGTAATTCTTACGGCTCTTTTTTCATATAATAACCAAAACAGAATTAAACCTTCATCTAAAGATTTTAATATAACCTCATCAGCAATTTCTGGTGATTCCATGATTAAGGCCAACATTAATCCTTTACCTCGAATTTCTTTTACTTTAGAATGTTGTTGCAGGTGAGTTCTTAAAATTTGTTCTTTTCTTAGGGCTTCTTGATGCAAGTTTTGAGAAAATATTTCTTCAATTGTAGCATTTGCTGCTGCTGCAATAACTGGGTGTCCACCGAACGTTGTAATGTGTCCAAGTTTCGGATTATCTTTTAAGGAGCTCATGATTTCATACGAGGAAATAAAAGCGCCAATTGGCATTCCTCCACCTAAACCTTTGCCAGTTATAAAAATGTCCGGAACGACGTCGTAATTTTGAAAGCCCCAAAAAGTTCCCGTTCTTCCAACGCCAGTCTGTATTTCATCTAAAATTAATAAAGCACCTACTTCTTCACATCTTGATTTTACTTTTAGTAAATAGTCATTTTTCGGTTCAATGAATCCAGCACCTCCTTGAATAGTTTCTAAGATAACTCCCGCTGTTTTAGAGGTGATTTTTTGTAAATCTTCTTCAGAGTTAAAACGAATAAATTTAGTTCCTGGTACTAATGGTCGAAACGCACGATTTTGCTGTTCAGCTCCACATACACTCATTGAACCCGCTGTATTACCATGATAGGCATTTGATGCTGCAATAATTTCTGATCGTTTAGTATACTTTTTGGCTAATTTTAAAGCTCCTTCTGTAGCCTCAGTTCCAGAATTTACCAAATACACGGTAGATAACGATTTTGGTAGAGTAGAAGCTAAAGACTTACATAATTCTAACTGAGGTTTTTGAATAAACTCTCCATACACCATAACGTGCGTGTATTGTTCAATTTGCTCAGTAATTGCTTTATTTACATGTTCATTAGAATGGCCTAAACTATTGGCTGAAACTCCAGCAACAAAATCTAAATAAGCTTTATTGTTCTTATCGAATATATAACTGCCCTTTGCATGAGAAACTTCAATAGCAAGAGGGTGAGGAGTTGTTTGGGCTTGATATTTCAAAAAATCTTCTTTCACTCTTCTTCTAATTCTCTTTTAGATTTCTTTTTACGTTTCTTATTCAGCTCATTATTTAAAATAGCCTTTGCATTTTCAACCTCTTGTAGTTTTTTATTTGGTTTGCGAGTTACTTTTTTATCCTTTATGAAAATGTCTTCCATTTTTTTAGGCTGTTCATCTTCTCGCCATATAAATCCTCTAAATTTTTTGTCCTCTTCAGGAAACTGAGATGGAGGATATGTTTTACCCTCTGTTTCTTTAAAATATTTCGTTTGAACGACTTCATTGTTTTCAAACGTAAACTCAATATCACTCGCAATTTCTTTGGTTATTGTTTCTAATTTTTGCGTGTCTTCGTTTCTATTATAATATAACGATTCGGCATTTCCTTTGACGAGCATAGTTAGTAAATCATTATCCTTGAATTTACCAAACATGTTTCTACCCTTAATTTGGTTAAAATTATTTGGGTCTAAGGAATCCTTTTGAATAATGAATGAGTTTCGTAAAACTTTAAGTGAATCTAATTCGTTGGTTGTTTTATTTGTTTTAAAATGAATACTATCGCCAGTAATTTGACTTTTACCTGACCAAAGAATAGGATCTACAAACATTTGAGTTAGACCTGTCGCCTGATTTGTATGAATTGAATCACACTTACCTTGGAGATTTTCTTTAAATATTTTTACGTTATGATACGTTCTGATAATTCTTTTTTCAGGTTTTCCCGTAACTAGTATTGTATCTCCATGAATATAAAGAGAATCCTTTTCCATAATAGAAATAGCTACTGGCTTTTTAATGATGAATAAAGAATCTTGTAATTCAAAAATTTCAGCATAATTACCTTTTACAACCATTTTTTGAACTGTGTCAATAACTCTGATATTATTAGTAGCTGAAGCAAAACCTCTCTTTTTATCGTAGTATAAACTATCGGCTTCTACGGTTTTATCTTTAGAAAATAGTTTTGCGTTTTTAACGAAATAAGAGATATCGGTATTGGTATCAAAGAATCCTTTTTCAGCATATATTTTTGTGCTATCCTTCCTATTAAATACAGTAGATGGACCATAGATATACGCTAACTTGGTAGATGTATAATAATCCAAATGATCAGAGTCTAAAATATTATCAGGATTAACAACATTTACTTTTGTTTTTGCCGAGAACTTTTTATTTTCTAAAAAATAAGTGCCTTTATTACTTGTTAGGGTATTTACTTTATCTTTTATCACTCCTTTGGTAGGATAAAATAATATTTGTTCGGTTCTGTTGAAATATAAAGTGTCAGTTGAAAGCTTCATTTCTTTGTCATTCACCTCAACGTTTCCCCAAGACTTTGCTATTTTAGTATTTGCATCATAGTTTGCAAAATCGGAATATTGAATAATACTATCTCCTTGTTCAATTACAACTTCACCAATAGCCTTAAAAATGTTCTTTTCTCTATATAAAAGGGCTCTTTTACAATCTAAAGTGGCTCCTTCATGAGCTACTTTTACGTTACCAATTAAAATTGTTGCACCTGGGAATTTTTTTTCATCAGCAGTTGATAATTCAGATGATAAAATTTTAATTTTTTTGGTCTGAGCAGTTATACTCAATGCACTAATTATTGCAATAAAAAGAAATACTTTTCTCAAATTTTATAAATTTTATAGGCAAAAATAATGAAAAGACTATGCCAATTTCTTAAAATAGTCCGAAAAAGATATTTATGAAAAAATAAACTACACTTTAGTTTAATGCTAAGGCATATTTGTATGTTTATCTTTGAAAAAAACTTTTTGATGGAACCTAGATACATTAGAAATCGAATTTATTTATCCCCTGAAGAGCAACAACAAATAAAAGATGTTCCCATTTTACTTGGAGGTTCTGGAATTGGCAGTGTTATTGCCGAATGTGCTTTGCGTTTGGGTTTTGAAAATATTACAATTATTGATGGTGATCAGGTGGAATTATCTAACTTGAATCGACAAAATTATACTATTGAAGATATTGAAAAGGACAAAGTAATTGCTTTACAGAGGCGTTTACAATCTATAAATCCTGATGCTAAAATTAAGGTTCATAGTGAGTTTTTAGATGCTAATAATGTAACATCATTCATTAAAAATTATGATATTGCAATCAATGCGCTGGATTTTACAACGGATATACCACTCAAATTTGATAGGCTCTGTCAAGATAATGATATAACAGTACTTCATCCGTATAATTTAGGTTGGGGTGGAGTAGTTGCTGTGATTACTCCAGATGGACTTTCTCTTGAATCTATAGCTAAACCAAATGAAAAGTTTAATGAAATTCAAGTTGTAAAATATATTACCAATTACATGAAATTCTGGAGAGAACCTCAAGATTGGATAGATAGTGTTTTAGAGCAATATTTAAACGAAGAGGAGAAATTGTCTCCTCCTCAATTATCTGTTGGATCTTGGATTGTTGCAAGTATGTGCGTTCACATAATGTATAATGTGGCCACAGGAAAGCATATAAAAAAGTTCCCAGAGTTTTATTTTTCTTCTATTCATATGAACTAAATAAGCTTGTTATTCGTTGCATATACAATTGCTTCAGAAATGTTGGCTACTTCTAATTTATCGAATAGTTTTTTTCTGTGAAACTTTACCGTATCTGGCGAAACAAATATTGATTTAGCAATATCGTTAATAGTAAAACCTCTAACGGAGTATCGTAACACTTCTTTTTCTCTTGTGGTGAGACTAATTTTCTCTTCTTCTTTCCAATAATCATCCTCTAGATTATATTTAAGAATTTTATTTTCTCCTTTTTTATATACCTTAATATTACCAGAGTTTTGTTCGTTTGAAAGTGAGATTATACAGATTGCTTTCCATAATTTACCTGTTCTTGTTAAGAAAAGCGGTGTAAGCTTTTGATTGATTAAAATTTTCTTTCCTTCTTTATTCTTGAGATGAAAGTCATAGGAAATTGTATAATCCAATCTTTCTTCTACCGGAAGTTTATCGTAAAAATCAAATCCAACGGTATTAATTTTTAATAATAAATCGAGGTCTTCTTCAATAACATATTTAAAGTAAAAAGCATATCCCATTTCTTCAACTTCTTCGGGAGTATGACCAGAGAGGAATAAAGGGTTTTCTGAAACATATTCAAATCCTTTTTTCTCATAATCTATAATATATATGCTCTTATAAGTGGTTCTGGCAAATGCCCTAATCGGAGCCAGATAGTTTTTAGTTTGATTTATATCCTCTTCAGAAATAGTATTTATACTATTTTTCA
This sequence comes from Tenacibaculum sp. MEBiC06402, assembly GCF_049239625.1. NCBI lineage: Bacteria > Pseudomonadati > Bacteroidota > Flavobacteriia > Flavobacteriales > Flavobacteriaceae > Tenacibaculum > Tenacibaculum sp. MEBiC06402. Next base: position 81,346 of record NZ_JBMKKT010000094.1, on the reverse strand, counting down.
AGGAAAAGAAATCATTTACATTCTTATCCATTCAGCTTTTAAATTTCGGGTGACAACCAAATTTAAACAAACTTCTGAATAAAACAATTAAAAACTACACAAAAGGGTAGTTTTCCCCTGTAAAACAAAGGACTACCCTTTTGTGTAATGTTAAGGCTTTGATTCCTAGGTAGCTTTGACAATGTAAAAAAACATCAACCATGCTACTAGAAAATAATTTTATCACCGAAGAAAAAAACAAAATAATGAGTTTAGCTGAATTCGTTGTTTTAGAGAACTACAAGCATCATTCTAATGGAAGCTTGCCAATTAATTATTATGAAAGCATTGAAGCTTTATATAATGAAGAAATTAATTATTTAGATAATTCTCAGGTTTTCATTTCTAGAAATGTTTATGGAGACATTTTAGGAACTATCAGAGTATTAAAGTGGAATTATAAAGATGAACTTCCAATTGAGAAAATTTTTGGAATTAATCCAACTGATATAATTGGTAATACTGTTTTAAAGTCTGTATGGCATATAGGACGATTTGCTATCAAAAAAGACGTTAGAAACATTAATTTATTTAAAAAGTTAATGGTTCAAGCAATTGAGCCGGTATGTAAGAGCAAAAACTCAGTGGCTTTTGCCGAATGCGATAGTAAGTTATTGAGAATAATGACAGCTATGGGAATAAAAGCTACAGTAATAGGTGAATCTATAAACTATCTAGGTTCTGAAACAATTCCTGTCTGTTTTACTTACGAAGGACTCGTTGAGTTTTATAACGATAATAAAAAGTTACTAGAAACAAAAGAAATTACTCCAAATCAATTCGATTTAACTTCTAAAAAATCTGCTTAATAAACTACCCCCCTAAATCTAATAACACCTAAGAAATTTTTTACCATGAAGATAGTACAGTTTATAGTATTTGTATTGATATGTTTTAATGTCACTTACGCACAAACAATAAGAGGGAAGGTTGTTGATTCCAATAAAGAACCAATAAGTTTTGCCAATGTTGTTGCTCATAAATCCGCAGATGACAAAATAATAGGTGGTATTGTAACAGAAGAAGATGGAACATTTTCATTGGAAGTTAATGCACTCGAAGACTTTTACATCACCATTAGTTTTTTAGGCTTTGAAAAGAGAACAATATCAAAGAAAACACTTGATTCTAGGCCAAATTTGGGAGATATAGTTTTAAAAGAGTTGAGTAATAAATTAGACGAAGTTGTTGTTGAAGCAAGAAAACGGCTAATTACCAGAAAAAGTGATCGTTTAGTATTCAATGTTAGTCAGTCTTTATCCTCTACAGGTGGTGATATGCTTGATGCTTTAAGGGTTACACCTGGAATTAAGGTTCAGAACGATGAACTTTTTATGATCGGAAAGGATAATTTGAGAATATTAGTAAACGGTAGAATTTTACAAATTCCACAGCAAGAAGTATCGAATTATTTGAGTTCAATTTCTGCTGATGATATTAAAAGTATAGAGGTAATAACTAATCCTCCAGCAAAATACGAAGCAGAAGGGAATAGTGGTCTTATTAATATTATTTATAAGAAAGGAAGAAAGAACTCATGGATAAGTAGAATAAGAGGAGTTTATACACAAGCTACTTATGGAAGAGGAAGTATGAGTGGAAACTTCAACTATCAAAAAAATGACTTTTCATTATCAAGTAATCTTTACTATACCAATGGATCTAAATTAATTACGGATACGAACCAGTTTTATTTTCAAAATGAAACTTGGGATGGAGTTTATCCTAGAAGGTATTTTAGTGAACCTTCTTTAAGTGCAAGACTATCTATGGATTATGATATAACCGATAGTTTTTTAATAGGAGCACAGTATTTAGCTACCTATGGAAGGTTTAGAACTTTAAATCCAAATGATAGAGTAAATGTATTGGATAGTCAAACAAGAGATTTATTAAGGATTATTCGTACAAATTCTAATAATCTAGAGGAAACACCGTCACATTCATTAAACGTTCATACCGAGTTTAAGTTAGATAGTATTTCGAAAGTAGAAGTGAATCTAGATTACTTTAATTATACAAACAATCAAGATAGAACTTACACAACATTTAGTGAAGAAAACGGAAGCGTTACACCAGGTTCTTTAGATATTGGAAATAATATAGGAGATCAAGATATCGATAATTACTCTATAAGATTAGATATTGAATCTCCACTAAAATGGGCGAGTTTAAGTTATGGAGGAAAATTATCGTTCACTGAAACCAATAACGCCATTGCCTTTTTTGATTTAACGAATGGTAATCCTGTGCAAGATACGAATAGATCAGACAAGTTTACCTATAAAGAAAACACTCAAGCCTTATACTTTTCACTTGAGAAAATGTTAAGTGAGCAATGGATTTTCAAAGGAGGCTTACGCTTTGAAAATACAATTACAGAAGGTAATTCAGAAACTTTAAATGAGGTAAATATTAATGATTACATGAGATTGTTTCCAACGGTAAACATTAATTACATAGCTGGACAGAATAATATCTTCTCTTTAGATTATAATAAAAGAATTACAAGACCATCTTTTGAATTTTTAAATCCGTTTGAAAATGTTCAAAATCCATTTACTATAGTAAGAGGTAATCCGTTTTTACAACCTTCATTTTCGGATAACTTATCTCTAACTCATATTCATAAACAAAAATTAGTTAGTTCATTATACTTTTCAAAGGTTAGCGATGGGTTTCAACAATTGGCGCAAGTAGATCCAAATACAAACATTCAAGAAATTTCACCACTGAATTATTATGAAACTACAAAAATCGGTTTAACAGAGTCATACACATTCACAAAATGGAAGTGGTGGGAAAGTGTTAACATACTTGATATTCATTATAGTGATGCAACTTCATTAGTAGATTTTACAAATCCAGGAGAAAAAGGATGGAATACATATGTAGCAACAAACAACAGCTTTGTTTTAAACAGTAAAAAAACCGTAATGGCAAGTGCTAATTTTTGGTACGCATTTCCGGGAGTTTATGATATCTACAGAACATCTTCAACATCAAACTTAGATTTAAGCTTAAAATTCTTCTTCCTGAACAAAGATTTACAATTAGGACTGAATGCTTATGATGTTTTCAGAGGGCAAAGAGTAAGAGTAGAAGGTATTACAAATGATGTAAACGTCGCTTTCCGAAATTATTTCGACACACAAAGCTTTAGAGTATCACTGCTTTACAAATTCGGAAATAAGAAAATTCGAGTGAAACGTAAGAAGTTCGGAAACCAAGATGAAAAAAATAGAACGAAAGATTAAAAAAGGATAAAAATATTGTTTGCAAACATAGTCTTCAAGGAGTTTAAGACTTTAAATAAAAAAGCTCGTTATCAATAAATTAAATTTTATAAAAATGAAAAAAATCAAATTAACTAAAGGACTACAGATCAACAAAGACGCAGTAAGCAAATTACAAGAAGATCAAATGCAAGATGTAAAAGGAGGTAAAGCAGCTTTATCTTGTTTATGGAGATCTTGTAACGGAAGTAAAGAGGATAAGTTAGAAGCATAATTTATCGGATTTATTAGGGTAAAGATCACCCATTATACTATTTCAATCTTTACCCTTTTTTTCACACTAATATTCACACTTAAATTTTATAAAAATGAAGAAAATTAAATTAACTAAGGGATTACAAATCAACAAAGACGCAGTAAGTAAATTACAAGAAGATCAAATGCAAGACGTAAAAGGAGGTAAAGCAGCTTTATCTTGTTTATGGAAATCTTGTAACGGAAGTAAAGACGAGAGCATCGAAGCTTAATCTTTAGAGAATAAGGATAAGGTTGGGTGACATTTACCTTATCCTTCTCTTTACAAGAATTCATTATGAAAAAAATTAAACTTAACAACAAACTACAAATTCAAAAGGAGGCTTTGGTAAAACTTCAAGATGAACAACTAAACGCTGTATAAGGCGCAAAAGGAAAGCCATTATCATGTTTGTATTTAACATGCAATAGTGGAATTGAAGAATAATCAAACATAAATTCTACTTCATTAAATAAAATTGAAAACACTAGATAAAATACAAAATTGTTTACAAGAAAATACCAGTTTAAATGGTATTGGAATTAGTAATGGAATTTTAGGAAAATCGTTATTCTACTATTATAACTACTTGTATACACAGGAAGAAAAATGGTTAGAATTAGCAATTAATATAATTGAGGACGCACTAGAGATGTTAACTAATGAGTACTCAAGTATTTCTCCTCAAAATGATATTATAGAAACTGCAATTTATATTAGTTTTTTAATAAAAAACCAAGTATTATCAAATGAGGTAGAATTTATTTTAAATGATTTAGAGGACTTAATTGAAGAAATTTTTAATGCTAGAATTATTAATGGAGATTTAGATGGAATAAAAGGTGTTTTTGCTCCTCTACAATACTATTTATATAGAGAAAAAAATTGTACTGAAAAATTAGAACAAGTATTCAAAATTGTTGAACAAAATGCAATTGTAAATGAAACGGAAGCCTACTGGATGTTCAACTTAAGATCAAAGGAAAACTCTTATGTCGAATTAGGTTTTAATCACGGAGTTTCAGGAATTATTTCATTTTTATTGGATTGTTATATCCATAACGTTAAAAGAGAAGAAAGTGAGATTTTAGTTAACAAAGGATTATGTTTTCTTGAAAAACAACAAAACAAAAGTAATACTTGTTGGTTTCCACAAACTACCAATAAAAACGATTTTCTTCCTTATCACAATCTTTCTTATGGAGATCTTGGAATTGGATTTACGTTCTACAAAGCTGGAGAAATACTTCAAAATAATTATTGGAGATCTATAGGCATTGAAATTTTAGAAAATGCGGCTCAATATACCGATGAAAAAGAATCTCATATAAGAGATGCAAATATGATTTATGGAGCATCCGGACTTTACTCTTTTTTCGATATGATGTTCAGGTTAACGGCTAATAAGCATTTTAAAATAGCAAAAGATTATTGGTACAATAACATTTTTCAAAAGGGAAATAACGATACAGTTTGGGCTGGATTTAATACCTATTACAATGGAGTTTATGAATTTGCTCAATTGGGCATTTCTCAAGGAATATTGGGAATAGGATTAACATTATTAAGTAAAGAATTGGATATAAAAAACGAATATCTCAACTTTTTAAATTTCAGAAAATGGTAACAAACGAAAAAATGTCAATAGAAAATATTATAAACGATTATAACTCAAAAATTTTATCCTATCCAATTCATGAGCTTCCAAACGGATTTGTCCAAGGAAAATTAGGCGTATTATACTATTTAATGTACGTGTATATAGATACTCAGAAGGTAATTTATTTTGACAAAATAACCGATATTCTTATGGATGTGTTTAATACCATTCAAAATCCTGAAGAGAACGCTCTTTTAAACGATTCTTCTTTTGCTGAAGGAATTTCAGGTTTAGGTTTTGTTATTTCAGAATTAATAAATAATGATCTTTTGGATGAAGAGTATGCCGAACAAATTCCTGTACTGAGCGAAATAGCTTTTGATTACGCTTCAAAAAAACTAGAGCAGAATAATTACGATTTTTTACATGGATCAATAGGTGTTCTTAAATTCTTACTAAAAGTTGAAAACCAAAACTTATTCAATCAACTGGTAAATCAATTATTAAAAAAATCTAAAGAATCGGTATTACTTTTTAGTACACAATCCGATGACCCATATATAAGTGATATTAACTTTGGGTTTCCTCACGGATATTTATCAATTATAAAACTACTTTTAGACGCGAAAATTACTTTTGGAGCTCATAAAACATACTACTCAGTTATTGATTTATGTGTTTCAAAAATTATGAAGCACATCGATAAAAAATATGAAGTAGATGGCATTCATATTTATAAGCCTCATAAAGTCTATATCAATAATGGTAAATTAATAGAACATCAAAATAACAGACTTGCTTGGTGTAATAGCGATTTAAGCTGGGTTTTTCTTTTGTCAAAAATAGACAGTGTTAATAATACTTCTAACTACAACCAAATGATTGATGAGATCGGTTCTCATTTAATTAAAAGAAGAGAAATGCATGTTACCGGTGTTCAAAATCATCATTTCTGTCATGGTTCCTCTGGAATAGCTCAATTATTCGGAGAGCTATACGAATACACAAAAGACAAAAAATATAACGAAGCCTATAATTATTGGACTCAGCGAACTGTAAATTATTTAAAAGAAGATTTGTTCAATGATCTCACAGAAAGAGACATGTCTTTATACTACGGAAAAATAGGTGCTTTACTAACATTATATTCTTACCAAAAAGAATTCCCTCAAGGTTGGAAAGAAGCATTTTTAATCAACTAAAAAACTCACAAAAATGGAAAATATTAAAATAGGATTAATCGATTTAGGTCAAAGAGACGATGCTACAAGTTTAGAAATTGTCGAGCAATTAATTGAGTATGCTGTAGAAGCAGATGCGGCGGGATTCAAAAGGTTTTGGTTAGCAGAACATCATTACGCGCATGTAAAGAATCATCCATATACAAATCCAGATATTTTATTACCCATTTTAGCTGGAATGACAGATCAAATTAAGGTTGGTTCAGCGGGAGTTTCTTTGTCATTATATTCTCCGTATGCCACTACATGTAATTATAAGTTATTAGCTAATTTGTATCCAAATAGAATCGATTTAGGTTTGTCGAAAGGTTTACCAGACAGCAAAAAAATTGCTGAGTTGGCGCATCCTGATTTAAGTAGAAAAACAAATCGTCAAATTTTTAATAACAACTTAGAAGTTATTTCTGATTTGTTAGAAAATGAAGATGAAAACCTAAATAACAATCAAATTTTAATTCCACCATTTAAAGGTTCTAAACCAGAGCTTTGGTATTTATCTACAACATTTAATAGTTATAAAGAGGCCATTAAATACAAAACTAATTATTGTGTTTCTCTATTTCACAATTTTGGTCAGTCTAAGCAGTTTGATAAGGGTCAAATTGATGCTTTTAAATCAGAATATTTTGCTGCCCATGGGATAGAACCGAAAATAGTTATCTCATTAGCATTTTATATGGCCGATACAATGGAAGAAGCTGAATTTAAAGTAAATGAAATGACAGCATATGCTCGCAGTATTTCGGCAGAGGCGTTTATTATTGAACCAGTTACACCTGAAAAACTGCAAGAAATTGTTCAACAATACAATGAAACTTACGGTTTAGATGAGTTTGTTTTTTATGACGTTGCCGGAACTCATAAAGAAAAGCTTAAAAACCTTCATGCCATCGCTGAAAAATTTCAAATGTTAACTCCAGTTTATTAATAAGTATCATGGAAAACTTTAATCATATCAATCGTTTTATTTTAAGAGCACCAATTCAAACAGTGAATCACTTTTCTGAAATTCCTTCGGAAAGAAATCAAGTAGTTTCATTTGTCAAAGAATTGTTTTATGATGAAGTTTTCAAAGAATCAATTTTCTTAGCATCCCCAGATTTATATTACGAATGGAGTAGAATGGTTACTGATGCTGATATGTCTGAAACAAAGCAGGATAAAATTATTACTTCCATAGCGAAATATTATATCAGATCAACAACGCGTTGTACTCCTTTTGGTTTGTTCTCTGGATATACGGAAATCAAACATAAAGAAGAGACTCCACATAAAAATTATAAAACTTTAGAACGATTTAGCGGAATTGATTTAGAGTTCTTTTATACCTTAATTTACAAGTTTAATAAAAACAAGGAAATCAGAAATTGTGCAAAGTTCAGTATCAATTCTTCAATGTATAAAGTAGGAAGTCATTATCGTTATGCTGAATTTCAAATAACCAACAACAAAAGAGCGTATAGTTTAATAGAAGTAGAAGCAGATGAGGTTTTAGAGTTGATTGTGAATGTTGTTAGGAAAGATGTTCAAACTCTTAAAGAATTAACTGAATTATTGTTATACGCAATTGAGGAAATTTCTGAAGAAGAAGTTCTAGCATATTTACATTCGCTGATTGATTCTCAAATATTAGTTAGTGATTTAGATATTACGATTAACGGCATTTCCCCGTTACATCAAATAGTGAGCTATTTTGAATCAAATATTATTAAAGTTACTAATGATATAGACGTTTTAAGTTACCATAAATTATTAGTTCAATTAAAAGATAAACTATCAGAGATTGACGCGAATGTTACAGGTAATTCAATAAGTGAATACAATGAAATTTTTAAAATAGCAGATGCCTTCGAAATTAGGTTTGATAAGAAATATTTAATCAATACGAACTTAAGAAACAATTTACCTGAAAAGGAGTATGATTTATCATCAGCTCAGATATCAAGTATTAAAAAAGCAATTTATGCATTATCTAGGTTCTCTCTAAAAAATGATAATTCTAATTTAAATAATTTTAAAACAGCGTTTTATAAACGTTTTGAAGATAAAGAAATTCCGTTGCTAATTGCTTTAGATAATGAGCTTGGAGTTGGTTATATCCAAGACCATTCTGATGCTAGTAACTTTTCATCATTAATTGATGATATTAAAATTAATAATGAAGAACCAACGGAATCTAAAATTAAGTATCATCATAAGATTCATAAATTTTGGACTGATCAATTTTTAAAAGCTCAAAAAAATAAACAGCAAACAATTGATTTAGAGAAGATTGATTTAAACGATTTTCCTACAAACATATCTCTTTTATCACAATCATTTTACACAATGATTAATAAGTTTCAAGAGAATATATCAATCGAAGTTGTAGGAGGAACAGGAGCTTTAAACTTAATCGGACGTTTTTCGAGTTTAGATTCATCTTTAAATGAATTGTTTCAAGATGCAGATGGTCAAGAAACAAATGATGAAAATGAAATTCTAGTTGAATTATTACATGTTCCTGATAATCGCTCCGGAAATATATTATTAAGAAATGTACCAAGAACTCATGAGATAGCTTTTTTAACCAAAGGAAACGATTCAAAGCAACAGATTTCTTTAGACGATATCTTTGTAAGTATTAAACATAATAGAATTGTTTTACGAAGTAAAAAACTAAACAAACAACTTAAAATAGTAAATACCACAGCGCATAACTTTCAATACAATGCACTTCCAGTTTATCAGTTTTTAAGTGAACTTCAAATGCAAGATTGTACAAGCGCACTAGGTTTAAACATTGGTAGTGTTAATTACAAGGTATTTAAAACGCGACCTAGAATTACACATGGAGATATCATTCTTTCTCCAGCAAAATGGTACTTCTCTAAAGAAGAATTGACAGCATTTTTTCATCATAATAAATGTGAAATAGAAACACTAAGGGCATTTTTATATAAACATAATGTTCCGAGATATGTGTGTATTCGAGAGCAACAAGATCATACTTTATGGATTGATTTGGAGAATGATTTTATGTATTCTTACATAGCGGAATCAGTAAAGAAAAATAAATATCTCTCTTTAGAAGAAATTTTAGTCGATAATATTGAGAGTCAAAAAAAGGTTTTCAATACAGAGTATATTATTCCATTTTTTAAGGAAGCTAAAAAAGCAAAACTTTTTAGTTTTAATGAGGTTACTGAGAAAAGAACCTTTATTCCTGGAGATGATTGGATCTATTTTAAAATTTATACCGGAACAAAATCTTCAAATAGTATTCTTTTAAATGCAATGATGCAGTTAATTGAAAAGATGAAAGCTAAAGGTCTCATTAAAAAATGGCATTTTGTTCGCTTTAGAGATCCAGATTTTCATATTCGATTACGCTTTTTACTGTCAGATAACTCTTTTTACAATCAAGTTGTAAAATATGTAAATGAAGTATTACATCCATATGTTGAAAATCATGCTGTTTGGAAAGTAGAACTGTCGACGTATAATAGAGAATTAGAGCGTTATGGAAATTCTTTAATAGTTCCATCAGAGTCAATGTTTCACAGAGACAGTGAATTAATTTTACAAATGCAACATTTACTAAAAGGAGTGAGTAATGAATTCTCTTGGATTCCGATGTTAAGAACCATTGATAATGTATATGAGTTGTTCGGTTTCACTCTTCAAGAGAAATTAAATCATATCAACAATTTGTACGAAGCATTTTTGCAAGAATTTAATGGAGACAAACATTTAAAAAAGCAAATAGAAGCAAAATTTAGAGCACATAAAGATTCTATTTCTGAATTGTTCCAAAATCAATCAACCGAATTATATAACCTTGTAATAAACCATAATCAAAATTTTTATAAAGATTTAGGAGCATCAAAATCTGTTTTAATCCCTGAAATGAAAGCTAATATTAGTAGCTACATACATATGCACGTAAACAGATTTTCAATAACCAACCCTAGAATGCATGAGTTGGTATTGTATGGAGTATTATCGAAATACTATAAAATGATGCTCGGAAGAATGAAGTTTGTTAAACAAAACCACGCTACACTATGAAATTTATACCGCAACACGATCAAATGGATTGTGGTCCTGCTTGTATTGCAATGATCACAAGAATGTACGGAAAAGAATATCCATTACAATATTTAAGAGATATTTCTCACATATCGAAAGAGGGAGTGAGTTTAATGAGTATTTCAGATGCTGCCGAGAAAATAGGGTTTGAAACCTATCCAAGTTTACTTTCAATGGAGGTTTTATTAGAAGAAGGTACGCTGCCGTGTATTCTTCATTGGAATAAAAACCATTTTGTAGTATTACATGATGTAAAGAAAAATATTTTTACAGGAAAAAACCGTTTTAAAGTTGCCGATCCTTCTCATGGTTTAATTACGCTTTCTGAAGAAGAATTCAAGAAATCTTGGTGCTCAGAAGAAGATAAAGGTATTGTGTTATTTCTTTCTCCAACTGAAAAGTTTGATGAAATGGAACCACCCAAAACACAAAAGTTAACGGTTTCCTATCTGTTAAACTACCTAAAACCATTTAAAAAGCAAGTTGCTTTTATGTTTAGTATGCTTCTTTTAGGAAGTTTATTAACCTTAATATTTCCATTTTTAACTCAAAATCTTATTGATAAAGGAGTTACAGTTGGAGATATGAATATGATAACTTTAATATTATTAGCGCAATTGGGATTGTTTTTAGGAGCAATAACTATTCAAATTATACGAAATTCCCTTACACTTTATGTAGGTACCAAACTGAGTATTAATATTATCTCAGATTTTTTAAAGAAAACTCTTCAATTACCCATTAAGTTTTTTGATTCTAAAATGGTAGGAGATTTTAATCAACGAATTAATGACAATGAGCGTATTGAGGAGTTTTTAACTTCACAGAGTTTAGTTACTGTATTTTCAATAATGACATTTTCTGTTTTCTTTGGAGTACTTTGGTATTACGACTTTACTATATTGGCGGTGTACTTGGCTTTAACAGTTTTCTCAATTAGCTGGTCATATTACTTTTTGAAGAAGCGACGCATGTTGGATTATTTTAAGTTTCAACAACGTGCTGAAAATCAGGATTCAATTTTGGAAATTATCAACGGAGTATCAGAAATGAAGTTGAATCAGTTTGAGGAGTTTAAAAGAAAAGCTTGGGTGAAAATTCAGAATAAATTATTCAAAACGAACTTAAGAATCCTTAAAATCGATCAAGTTCAGGTTTCTGGTTATGAATTTTTGAATCAGTTGAAGAATATTTTGGTCACTTTTTTAGCCGCAACATACGTGGTAAAAGGACAAATGACAATCGGAGAGCTTCTAAGTATTTCCTATATTATTGGACAAATGAATTCTCCAGTAAATCAGTTGGTAGATTTCTTCAGGTCGTTACAAGATGCTAAATTAAGTTTAGAGCGATTGAATGAAGTTCAAAATCATCCAGAGGAAGAAACGGTGTATGTAAATGAGGAAGGAGAGGAAACTCCACTTAAAACATTAGAAATAGGAGAAAATATTTTTATAAATAATGGAATCGAAAAAGGAATACGTTTAAAGAATGTTTCTTTTCAATATGAAGGCCCAAAGTCACCATTTATTCTTAAAGACATTAGCATGTTAATTCCTGAAGGAAAGGTAACAGCAATAGTAGGAGCGAGTGGAAGTGGTAAAACAACATTACTTAAATTATTACTTAGATTTTATGATCCAACATTAGGAAGCATCCATTATAATTATGATGACATATTAAGTTTATCTCCAAAAAGTATTAGAGAAAATTGTGGAGTAGTAATGCAAGATGGCTATATTTTTTCTGATACCATTGAAAGAAATATAGCAACGGGTGATGAAGAGATAGATTATGATAAACTTATTAATGCCGTAAGAATTGCGAATATAGAAGAATATATCATGTCATTACCGCTAAAACTTAAAACTAAAATTGGTGCAGCAGGTAATGGTATATCGGGTGGGCAGAAGCAACGAATCTTAATAGCAAGAGCAGTATATAAAAATCCTCATTACATTTTCTTTGATGAGGCAACAAGTGCGTTGGATGCTGAAAACGAGAAGATTATTCACGATAATTTACAAGAATTCTTTAGAGATAGAACTGCTGTAGTGATTGCTCATCGATTATCAACGGTAAAAAATGCCGATCAAATTATCGTATTGAAGAATGGCGAAATTGTCGAATATGGTAATCATAAAAAATTAGTGGAAAATAAAGCGGATTATTTTCACTTGGTAAAAAATCAATTAGAATTAGGAAATTAAAGATAGTAGCTGGTAAAAATTCTGAAATTGAAAAAGAGGGCGGGACGAGAGTCTCGCTTTTTTTTTGTTCCTTTTGATCAAATAAATTGTGTTTAAATTTTATGGTCTTTAAAAAGAAGGTAATTTTGTAACAAATACTTTATTTATGAAAGATAACTTCGATATGTCTTTAGAAGACATGAAGTCTTATGGATATAAAATTGTTGATTTAATAGCAGAACATTGGAGTAACATTCAAACTAAAAAACCTTTTGCTGAGCCAAAAACACGTGAGGATTTGGACGAAATATTTCTTCAATCAGCTCCTGAACAACCTACAGATGCTAACAAGGTTTTAGATTTTATTGTAGAAAATGTATTACCAAATAGTACGTATACAATGCATCCAAAATTTTATTCTTTTGTGCCCGGACCTAGTAATTTCATTAGTACTATGTCAGATACATTAGCAACAGGATTTAATATTTTTTCAGGAGGATGGTTGGTTTCCTCTGCGGCTGCTGAACTAGAAATAGTTACAGTTAATTGGCTGTTAAATATGTTTAATTTTCCGATTAAAAAAGGAGGTGGAATTTTCACAAGTGGAGGTTCTATGGCAAATTTAACTGCTCTCGTAACTGCACGAAGAATTAAATGTGGAGATGATTTTTCTAAAGCGGTAATTTATTTATCAGACCAAGCGCACTCATCGAATATAAAAGCGATTCGCATTTTAGGTTTTAAAAAGGAACAAATTCGAATTATACCAACTGATTTTGAATTTAGAATTGGCATTAACAAATTAAAAAATGCCATTGCTAAAGATAAATTAGAAGGATTACAACCATTTTGTTTTATTGCAAATGCAGGAACAACAAATACAGGAACCGTAGATCCTCTTCATGAAATTGCAGACATTTGTGAAGATGAAGATATTTGGTTACATGTGGATGGAGCTTATGGAGGTGCGGCTATTTTAGCGAAAAAAGGACAACGAATGCTACGTGGAATTGAACGTGCAGATTCTCTTACAGTCGATCCTCATAAATGGTTTTTTCAACCGTATGAAATTGGGTGTTTATTAGTTAAAGACGCATCTTGGTTAAGTGGAACATTTAGTGAAAAGCCTGAGTATTTAAGGGATGTTGAAGGAAATGAATCTGAGATTAATTTTTATGATTATGGTGTTCAATTAACGAGGAGATTAAGAGCATTGAAATTTTATACGTCCATCAAAACCTATGGTTTAGAGACTTTCAGAAATGCCGTTACTTATAACATCGATTTAACAGAGAGAGTAGAAGAGCACTTACGAAAAAGCAAAGTTTGGGAAGTGGTTTCTCCCGCAACATTAGCGGTTATTAATTTTAGATATCATCCAATAAGTGAAAATTTGGAGGAAAGTGTTATTGACGAGTTAAATCAAAAGATTTCTCAACGAGTTATGGAAACTAGAGAAGCTGTGTTTGTAACAACTATATTGAATAAACAAATTGTTTTAAGAATGTGTTTAATCAATCCTAAAACAACTTTTGAAGATGTTCTTGAAACCTTAAGTAATTGCGAACAATATGGAAGCGAAATATTAAAAAGCTTAAAAGCTAACTAATAAAAAAACCTGCTAATAAGCAGGTTTTTTTTATGTATTGTAGTTTAATGAATTACATCATTATTGTTTGTTTTCTGTCTGGTCCAACAGAAACAATACTCACAGGAACTTCTGTTTCTTTCTCGATAAACTTAATGTAGTTTATTAAGTTTTCAGGTAAGGTGTCTTTTTCTGTCATTCCAGTTAAATCAGCAGCCCAACCTTTAAATTCAGTATAGATTGGCTCTACATTTTCTGGTTCTATATTGTATGGTAAATGTTGAATTGTTTCTCCTTTATATTTATAAGCTGTACAAACTTTTAAAGTATCAAATCCAGATAAAACATCTCCTTTCATCATCATTAATTGTGTAACACCGTTTACTTGAACAGCATATTTTAAAGCAACTAAATCTAACCATCCACAACGACGACGACGTCCTGTTGTAGCTCCAAATTCATGTCCAACTCGTCCCATTGTTTCACCAACTTCATCAAATAATTCCGTAGGAAATGGCCCCGAACCAACTCTGGTTGTATAAGCTTTAAAAATTCCGAAGACATCTTTAATTCTGTTAGGCGCAATTCCTAATCCAGTACAAGCTCCAGCAGCTGTAGTGTTACTTGAGGTTACGAATGGATAAGTTCCAAAATCAATATCTAATAAAGAACCTTGAGCTCCTTCAGCTAAAATAGATTTCCCTTCTTTGATAGCGCTATTCAAAAACTCTTCAGAATCGATAAATTGTAATGTTTTTAATTTATCGATACCTCTACAAAATTCAGCTTCTAACTCGTCTAAATCATATTGAATATCAACCTCAAAGAAATCTAGCATTTTAATATGCTTTTCTGTTAAGGCTTTATACTTTTCTTTCCAATCATCCAATTCTAAATCACCAACTCGCATTCCGTTTCTACCAGTTTTGTCCATGTAAGTTGGACCAATTCCTTTTAAAGTAGAACCGATTTTAGCTTTACCTTTAGATGTTTCAGAAGCAGCGTCTAATAAACGGTGAGTTGGTAAAATTAAATGCGCTTTTCTTGAAATTAATAATTTATCGGTGTAATTGATGTTGTGCTGATCTAAATTCTCTAATTCTTTTTTGAAAATTACAGGATCAATTACGACACCATTTCCTACAACGTTTAACGCTGTTTTATGAAAAATTCCAGAAGGAATGGTGTGCAAAACGTATTTGTTTCCATCAAATACTAAGGTGTGTCCAGCGTTTGGTCCACCTTGAAAGCGAGCAATTATATCATAGTTCTGTGTAAGAACATCAACAATTTTTCCTTTTCCTTCATCTCCCCATTGCAAGCCGAGTAATAAATCTACCGCCATTATTTAGTGTGTTGTTATGTGTGTTTAAAGTTTATTTTGAATTTCTTTTTGTTCCGTAGAAATATAAAGAGTGATTGTGTATGTCAATGTCAAACACTTCTTCTATAGTTTTTTTGATAATTTGAATTCTTGGATCACAAAATTCTTTTACTTCACCAGAGTCGGTTAAAATAACGTGATCATGATTCTTGTCGAAATAACTCTTTTCATAACGAGCCATTGATTGACCATCGAATTGATGCTTACGAACCAGCCCACATTCTAACAATAAATCCATCGTATTATAAAGCGTGGCTCTACTCACACGATAATTTTTATTTTTCATTTTGATATATAAAGATTCAATATCAAAATGCTCATCAGCATCATAAATTTCTTGTAAAATAGCATATCGTTCTGGGGTTTTACGATGCTTATTTTCTTCTAGAAACGAAGTAAATACTTTTTTTACGATTTCTTGATTTTCAGCTGGATTACTCATATAGGTTGATATTTACCAAAAAGCAAATTTACGTTTATTTATGAATAAAAAAAGCTAAGAGGTTAAGAATATATTTACAAACTATTAACACGTGTTACTTTTTGAACTCCGTCTACTTTTTTAATGTTATTTATAAGTTTGGTAAGTTGATTTCTGTTTTTAACGGTTAAAGAAATTTTACCTTCAAAAATACCTGCATTTCCAGAAATATTAATGCTGTTAATGAACACATCCATATTGCTAGAAATAATTCTTGTAATATTATTTACAATACCTTTATTATCAACTCCACTTACCATTAAAATTGCAGAGAATTCTTGTTTGGTAGAATCTATCCATTTTGCTTTAATGATTCTGTAAGCGAAGTTTGATTGTAGAGAAATAGCATTAGGACAGTTGTTCTTATGAACTTTTATACCATCATTAATTGTTACAAACCCAAAAACAGAGTCGCCCGGTATAGGCTTACAACAAACGGATAAAGAATATTCAAGCTTTTCCTCTTCTTGACCAAAAACTAAGGCATCGAATTTATTCGTTACTTCTTCGGTATCAGTAATGTTTTTATGTGAATTTCTTTTAAATGGATTTTTAAGGAAATTCATAATTGGGCTAGATCGCTGACTAACAAACTCTTTTAAAAGTGTATTGTCAATAGCACCATTACCAATTCTATAAAATAAGTCAAAACTTGTTTGTAAGTTAAAGTAGCTTGCTATTTCATGAATTAACTTCTCGTCGTAGTTAATTTTCAAATGGCGTAATTTTCTTGCTAAAATGGCTTTACCTTCCTCTGCAATCTTTTTCTCATCAGCTTTTAGTGCTGACTTAATTTTGGTTCTAGCTCTGGCTGTCATAACAAAGTCGAGCCAACGAGAGTTAGGTTTGTTTGTAGCAGAAGTCAAAATATCTACTTGATCTCCACTTTTTAATTCATAACTTAACGGAACTAATTTACCATTTACTTTAGCTCCTCTCGTTTTTAAACCAACATCTGTGTGAATAGCAAATGCAAAATCTAAAGCAGAAGCACCTTTAGGTAACGATTTTAAGTCTCCTTTAGGAGTAAATACATATATTTTTTTGGCGTATAAATTCAGTTTGAAATCTTCAACAAAATCAACCGCATTTAATGTATTATTTTCTAACGTTTCTTTTAGTCTATTGAGCCAATCATCTAAACCATTTTCATGCTCGTCTCCTTGTTTATATTTAAAGTGGGCAGCATAACCTTTTTCTGCAATTTCATCCATTCTTTCTGAACGAATTTGAACTTCTACCCATTTAGCATCTGGTCCTACAACAGTTATATGTAAAGCTTCATAACCAGTTGACTTTGGTTGAGAAATCCAATCTCTCAATCGCGCTGGATTAGGTTTATAAAAGTCTGTTACAATGGAATAAATTTTCCAAGCATCAAATTTTTCATCATCTGAAGTTGGTTCATAAATAATACGAATCGCAAATTTGTCATATACTTCATCAAATGATACATTTTGCTTACGCATTTTTCTTCTGATGGAATAGATAGACTTAAAGCGTCCTTTAATTTGATATTTAAATCCAACTTGATCTAACGCTTCTCGAATTTTAGAATTAAAAGAATCAATATATTTTTGTTGCTCCTCTTTGTTTTCCTTTATTTTTAATAAAATATCGTTGTAAACATCCGGTTCGGTATATTTTAGACCTAAATCTTCTAATTCGGTTTTAATATTATATAAACCTAAACGATGGGCTAGGGGAGCATAAATATATAGTGTTTCAGAAGCAATCTTTACCTGTTTGTGAGGAGGCATCGCATCCATAGTTTGCATATTATGCAATCTATCGGCAATTTTTATTAAAATAACACGTACATCATCGTGAAGTGTTAGTAACATTTTTCTGAAATTCTCTGCTTGAATCGAATAGTCCTGGTCTTGTTTTAATCGAGAAATTTTAGTTAATCCACTTACAATTCTAGCAACTGTTTCACCAAATAACTGCTGCATATCCTCAACAGTATATTGGGTGTCCTCAACAACATCGTGCAATAATGCTGCG
This sequence comes from Tenacibaculum sp. MEBiC06402, assembly GCF_049239625.1. Lineage (NCBI taxonomy): Bacteria > Pseudomonadati > Bacteroidota > Flavobacteriia > Flavobacteriales > Flavobacteriaceae > Tenacibaculum > Tenacibaculum sp. MEBiC06402. The sequence continues at coordinate 63,215 of NZ_JBMKKT010000094.1, read as the reverse complement.
GCAATTGAAGTAGCACCTAAACCAATTTCGTAAGCCACAATTTTTGCTACTGCGATTGGATGAAAAATATAAGGTTCACCTGATTTTCTTCTCTGACTAGAATGCGCTTCTACTGCAACTTCAAAAGCTTTTCGTATAAGTTTTTTGTCGTCTTCAGATAAGGTTTGATAAGTCCCTTTTAACAAATCTTTATAGCGATTTGCTATTTCCTTGTTTTCTTCTTCTATCGTTGCTGTGTACTCCATCATTACAGGGGATTTATTAATCTACTTACATTGTAAAGTGAAAGTACTATAAAGATTTGTAATGAACAAGTTTTTGTTATTTCAAAAATAGCACGTAAATATTTCACTTTAAGTCTATTTGATATTCAATGTAAAATTATAAGTTTCGTAATTAACTAAAATTCCGTTGCCTTTTGGCTTCAAAAATAGCTATTGCACAGGCTACAGAAACATTCATAGAATCTATTTGTCCTTGCATAGGAATATTTATGTTTTGTGTTGCCTTATCTCTCCAAATTTGAGTTAAACCTGTTGCTTCAGTTCCGACAACTATTGCGCTGGATTTAGTGTAGTCTTCTTTGTAATAAGCGTTTGAATTTTGCAGTGTAGCACTGTATATATTTATGTTGTTTTGTTGTAAAAAATCAATAATATTTTCGGAAGAATCAACAGCAATTTGATTGGTAAATATACATCCTACACTAGATCTAATAATATTAGGATTATACATATCCGTTTTAGCATCAGCAATGAGAACAGCATCAACATTTGCTGCATCTGCAGTTCTTAACATAGCTCCAATATTCCCAGGTTTTTCGATTCCTTGCATAACCATAATAAGAGGAGTTTGGTTACTAAAGTTTAAATTGGATAGAGCAAAACCCTTACTTTCAATTACGGCTAAAATTCCTTCTGTGGTATCTCTGTACGCCAATTTCTGGTAAACTTCTTTTGATATTTCAATCAACTCAACAGATTCAGGAAGTTTTGATAAAATAGCTTTATTACTACTTTGGTTTTCCTTAATAAATAGAACCGTCCTAATTATATAATCAGAACTCATAACCAGAGAAATCTCTCTCGCTCCTTCAACTAGAAAAAGCCCTTTTTTCTTGCGTTCTCTTGACTTCTCTTGGAGTTTTATCAGTTCTTTAATATATGGATTTTGAATGCTGGATATATTCTTCATTAAGGCAAAAATACCTATTTATGTGTATGGTTTCCACATATAAGATTATAAATATTTGTTGAATAGAATTTTGTCGCGGGAAATTTTCAATTACTAATTTAAAATCTTTAATTATGAAAAAAATATTTTTTGTAAGTATCTTTTTTTTAGGGCTTACACTTTACAGTCAATCAAGGTTTCCAATAACAGCTAAAGAAAATTGTAATAGAATACGGGGGAAATCATGGAGAGCTTGTGGTTTAGCAGTGTTAAATTCAAACGGAAAGTTTATTTGTAATGTTAGAACATCTTCAAATAGATGGCAAGGATTTACAGGAGCCATAAAATTTACTTTTTTTACAAAAAACGGACAACCTGTTTACATTGTTCAAACGCCATCTTATGGTGTTAATGGGAAAAGTAGTCGAAGTGATATTTTTAAAACTATTGTAGATAAAGATATGCTTGAGTTTATTTATAGTATTAAAGCAGAAGGTATTCATACACCAAGTACAAGGACTATTAAACAAGTTACAAGAACTGGAGCTACTTTGTTAAAGGCAAAGCTTACTAAAGGAGCAAGTTTAACAGAAGGCTTTAAATTTTAAAGAAAAAGCTCGGTTTAACCGAGCTTTCTTTTTATTGATTTTTATACTTATTTGTATAACGTTTCCAAAGTTTGGTTTGATGAGTTTCTAAACTAATTTTTCTTCCTTGAATAAAAGCATCAGACAATATATTTGTTCTCATGTCTAAAGCATCTCCTTCGGAAATAAATAATGTAGCGTCTTTACCTATTTCTAAAGTACCTACTTTATCACTAATTCCTAATATTTTTGCAGTATTAGATGTGATTAATTTTAAAGCCTCTTCTTTGTCTAATCCATATGCGGCATAAGTTCCAGCATAAAAAGGTAAGTTTCGAGTACTCATTCTTTCCATACCGCCTTCCATTCCTAAACCAACTGTAATTCCTTTATCTGTTAATATTTTAGCAGTTCTATAAGGTAAATCATAATCTTCATCCTCGCTACCAGGTAATCTATGAGCTCTGTTAACAACTACACTAACATTATTTGCTTTTATGATATCAGCAACTTTATGAGCACCGTCAGCATGTACTAATACAAGATTCTTAATTTTTAAATCTTTAAAGATTTTAATAACATCAGTAATTGGTTTTTCACCAGAAACATGGACAAAAAGCTTTTGTTCACCATTAATAAGCTTTTCCATTGCTTCAAAAGGTAAATTTTGAGGAGTTCTATCACCAGCTAGATACTTTTTAGCATCTTTAATATAGTTAACAATTTTATCAACCGCACCTGGATAGTTTTTATTAGGTTTTAAGGCAGGATCTTCACCAAGCCACCAACGACCTCTTGAAAAGCTTGAAGGCCAATTAATATGAATTGCATCATCAAATTTGATAGCTGCATCTTCCCAATTCCATGCATCAAATTGAACAATAGAAGATGTTCCTGAAATAGTTCCACCTCTTGGTGTAATTTGGCCCATTAAAACGCCATTTGGACGCATAGTTTCTATCACTTTACTCTCAGCATTATAAGCAATAATACTTCTAATATGAGGTAAATATCCACCAACTTCATCAAAATCTCTTGTGGCACGTACAGCGTCGATTTCAGCAAGTCCTAATGAAGTATTTGCTGCAATAAACCCTGGGTAAACATGTTTACCTTTAGCATTAATAATTGTTCCCTTACGAGCAATTCTAGTATTTGCACTACCGACAAAATCTATTTTCCCGTTAGAAAACATTATCAATGAGTTTTCTATCACCTTTCCATTTCCTAGGTGAGCAGTAGCACCTTCAATACTAAAAGCTTCTGTTTGCTTTGGAGCAGGTGTTTGCTGCGCGCTAAGATTCCCGATGAATAAGAAACTTAGCAATATGTATATAAATTGTTTTTTCATTTTGTTTCGTATTAAGTTCTTATTCAGTATCACAGTGGAATAATTTCTTTTGTTTCTTCGTAGGAGCTTGTGTTGGCGCACCTCCAATTTTTTCCTTTAGCATCATTTCAACAAGTTTAGCTTTTTCAGCTTTTATTGCTTTACGTTTTTGAATGTCTTTTTCTATGTCGAAATAAATAGTTCCATCGATTATCGTTTTCTCAGCCTTGCTATAAATAGATAATGGATTATCGCTCCATAATACTAAATCCGCATCTTTACCTTCTTTAATGCTACCTGTTCTGTTATCTAGGTGTAATAATTTAGCAGGGTTAATAGTAACCGTTTCCCAAGCTTCTTGTTCTGTTAAACCACCATATTTAACTGTTTTTGCAGCTTCTTGATTTAACCTTCTTGACATTTCAGCATCATCAGAATTAATGGCTACCGTAACTCCTTGACCATGCATAATGGCAGCATTATAAGGAATTGCATCATTTACCTCATATTTGTAAGCCCACCAGTCAGCGAAAGTAGATCCGCCAGCTCCGTGTTTTTTCATTTTATCAGCTACTTTGTATCCTTCTAAAATATGAGTAAAAGTATTTACATTAAAGTTGAATTTTTCTGCAACTTTCATCAACATATTTATTTCTGATTGAACGTAAGAGTGACAAGATATAAAGCGCTCTTTATTGATAATTTCAGCTAAAGCTTCTAACTCAATATCTTTTCTATATGGTTTTCCGCTTTTCTTTTTAGCATCGTACTCTTTAGCACGTTGAAAATAATCAATAAAAACTTGCTCAACTCCCATACGAGTTTGAGGGAAACGAATGGTTTGACGATCTCCCCAGTTTGATTGTTTTACGTTTTCACCTAAGGCAAATTTGATGAATTTAGGAGAGTTATTGTAAATCATGTTTTCAGCATTCTCTCCCCATTTAAGCTTAATTATAGCAGAACGACCACCGATTGGATTTGCCGAACCGTGTAATATTTGAATCGATGTAACTCCACCGGCAATATTTCTATAAATATTAATATCATCAGGATCAACTACATCTTCAATTGTTACTTCTGCTGTTGAATTATGTCCTGCTTCGTTTACAGCAGATGTTGCAATATGAGAGTGTTCATCGATAATTCCTGCTGTTAAATACTTTCCTGTACCGTCAATTATTGTAGCTCTGCCAGCGGATAAGTTTTTACCAATTTTACTAATCTTTCCATCTTTTATTAAAACATCGGTATTATTCAGTATTTCTTTATTTTCACTCGTCCATACTGTTGCATTTTTAATTAAGATAGTTTCCTGTTTTAATCGGCTTGTGTTTCCAAAACCAACGTTAGGATAACTTACAGGAACAATTTCTGGAGTTTTACTTTTAGACTTATCTTTTGATTTTTTCTTCTCGTTTGATTTTTTAACTTGTTTTGAGGCATTCCAAGTAATATTATTTCCATAATGGTCTGTTCCTGTCCCTTTCATTCCGTTTAAATCATTTACTACAGTACCAGCTAACCTTAAAAACTTTCCTTCATCGTTAATCGCCAATTGAATCCAATCATCTTTAAAAGAGAAGGTAGATTTTAATTTTTTATCTCCTAATTTAACTTCACCTTTTTGTTTATCACCTTTTCCAGAAATGGTTAAATCGTAAGTTCTACCATTGACATTTACCATGTAAGTTCCTTCAAGATTAGGAATATTCATGTCATTAATTACATTTTTATTTCCTTGAACCCAATTTTCGTAAATAGTTGTGTTAGAATCAAAAATATCACCAGAAGTAATTAAAAAGTTTGCATAACTACCTGAATTTAAATTTCCGATTCTAGAGTTGTTTAAAATAGAAGCTGGAACAGAAGTTAACGCTTCAAGAGCCTTTGTTTTATCTAAACCGTATTTTAAAGCTTTTTGTAAATTCTTAGTAAACTCTTTTGCTGATTTTAATTTATGAGTAGTTAAAGCAAAGCTTACGTTATTTTTAGCTAACATTCCAGGATTAGAAGGTTCTTGATTCCACTTTCTCATATCACGTAAAGAAATAGCTTCTGCTAAGAATTTATTACTTACATCATAGGCTTTTCTGAAATTAATAGGAATAATAAATGTAGCATTCGTTTTTTTAATATCTTGAATTCTTTCAAATTCGTCACCTCCACCAAGGATGGTGTATTGAATTCCAAATTCATCACCAACTTTATCAGCTCTTAATGCATTCATAGCATCACCAGCGTTAAAAATTTGAGGCAAACTTTTGTTTTTGTTAATAGCTTCTAATGATAGGTCAGAATTCTTAGAGTTTCCATTGGCATACCAATCAGCATCCATATATGCTTGTCTAATTAAAGCCATAGCACCCATTCTAGAAGTAGGATATGATTGTCTTGATTTATTACTTTTAGAAAAAGACAAATGATTTGTAGTTTTTTGTTCTAAAATCCTGTAGGCATTTGTAGCATCTGAATTCAAAGCAACTAATATTCCATTACCTTGCATAATTCCATCTTCCAAATGAGAATTTACAACACCAAAACCAGCGTTTATTAATTCTTTGGCTTTTTTTGAATCAAATGAAAAATCAGATAACGGATTTGTTTCTGGTCTGATATGGTCATTCCAGTAATATCCTTTTCTGTTCGCATCGTATTGAGGACCTTGATTTCCTCCTCGACTTCTTTTTACTGGAGCAATTCCAAAACTTGAATAAATATCAATAAATGAAGGATAAATAAATTTACCTTTTACATCTACGACTTTGGCTTCGCTTGGAATACTAATTTTTTTACCAACGTTTAAAACTTTACCATCTTTTATTAGTAAAGTTCCTTTGCTAATTTTATTAGTTGGGCTTAAATAAATAGTTGCATTAGTAAAAGCAACTGTGGTGTTTTGAGTAGTTTTCACTCCTGTATTCGTAGGAAAGTATTCTTGCGAGAAACTTACTGATATACAGAAGAGAAATAGTAGTACTATTTTTTTCATTGTAGAATTAATTGATTGAAATAACGACTAAAAATATTCAATTAATTCCACAATGAATTTCCTTTAACATAAAATTAAGAATTATTGGACGCTTAACTTTGCGATTTTTTCATTACCCGATAACCAAGCTGTATTTTCATTTACAAAATCAATAGCATAAAATCCTTCATCAGAAAGATTTTTCCATGATTTTCCTGCGTCATTTGAGTAGGATATTCCCGTCTTTCCCACAGCAAATATTTCCTTTCCATTACTTTTTGGAACATACTTAACACAACTTTTATAATTCGGATTTTCATTGTCAGCAATTATCTCCCATGTTTTTCCGCCATCTTTAGTCACGGCTTTATTTCTGAAATTGTCATTCGGTTTAGAATAATCGCCACCGATGATAATCCCATTATTTTCATCATAAAAATCAATTGAATAGATTCCTTGTGGTCCATTTCCTTGTACAATAGGAGTATCATGTATGCTCCAAGTTTTACCTTTATCTGATGATTTTAATATGCGCGCCTTTTTCCCTCCAGAAGCTATCCATACGGTGTTATTAATTATTTTAATGTTCGTATTACTTGCTGCAAAAAAAGCTTCTCCATCTTCGAAATCAGGAAGTTTTTCGCATGAAACTTTAGACCATGAATTACCTCCGTCATTCGTAATTAAGATAGATGGACAATTATCTGTAGGATCTCCAACGGCAATTCCATCAATTTCATTATCAAAAAACTTCATAGAGTCATAAAATACTTTTTCATGATTTTCAGTATATACTAATTTCTGAGAATCGTCAATTTTATATAAGAGAGCGGGATTTGCAATAGATAAAGTAAATAAAGCTTCTTTTGTTTTTACCATACTCCTAAAATGAGGTTGAATTGAGTCTTGAAAAGAAATAGTTTCAATATTCCAAGTTTTTCCACCATCATTAGTGAAACCTATTTTTCCGTTAGAACCTGCGAAATAGACTTTTTTATCGCTAATAGCATGTATTGATCTAATGCTTGTACTGTCTATTTTTGTTATTTCTAATTCAATATTATTAACTTCTCTTGCTGTGTGCTCTTCTTTGCACGAAAAGAAAAAAAGCGATAATGAAATAATTGTAAGGTAAGGTTTCATTTTTTGTCTATTTTTATGCAACTAAAAATATATAAAAACATTTCATATTCATGAAGAAAGCACTAGTAATTTCAGGAGGTGGTAGCAAAGGCGCTTTTGCTGGAGGTGTTGTGGAGTTTTTGATAAAAGAGAAAAAGAAAGATTATGATTTGTTTTTAGGGACCTCTACAGGTAGTTTAATGGTTTCTCATCTAGCAGTAGGAATGGTGGACGAATTGAAAATGTTATATACCAATGTGAATCAACGAAGCATTTTTAGTAACAATCCTTTTAGAATAAAAAATGTACATGGTGTTAAAGTCGTTTCTATTCGACATAGAAATACCTTTTGGAATTTTTTAAATGGAAGAAAAACTTTTGGAGAAAGTAAAAATTTAAGGAGGCTTATTAGAGCAAATATAACTCCTAAAATGTATGAAATAATTAGAGAGCGTAATAAAGAAGTCGTTGTTACAGTATCAAATTTAACAGCAAATGAAATAGAATATAAATCGATATTGGAGTGTTCCTATGATGATTTTTGTGATTGGATTTGGGGATCTTGTAATTATGTTCCTTTTATGAGTTTATTGGAGAAAAATTCCTGCCAGTATGCTGATGGCGGTTTTGGATGTTTAGTACCAATTAGAGAAGCAATCGATAGAGGTGCGACAGAGGTAGATGCGATTATTTTAGAAACGGAGGTAAATCAAATTAATAGAATACCTGCTAGAAATCCTTTTTCTTTGATGTTAGATGTCTTCGGTTTTATGTTAGAACATGTTGAAAAGCACAATGTTACTATAGGTAAGCTTTCTGCTAAATATCAAGATGTCAAGTTGAATCTCTATTACACACCAACTGTTTTAACAACAAATTCTTTGGTATTTGATAAAAAACAGATGTCTTCCTGGTGGCTGCAAGGTTATGAATATGCCAAAATGAAGGATTTGTCTATAATGAATGATTTTAGACCAGATTTAATTGATAAAAAAACAAAAGATGCTTCATGAAATTTGGTAAAGTTGAACAGCCTGAATTAATTGATTTTTCATTTCCTGATACACACCAGGATACAATAAAGTTATTATCTAGCTTAGATAAAAATAAACCTTTATCTATTTATGTTGGATGTGCGAAATGGAATAAAGCAGATTTAAAAGGATTTTATCCGAGAGGTACAAAAGATGAATTAGTTTATTATTCAAGTCAGTTTAATTCCATAGAGCTAAACGCTACTTTTTATCGCCAATTTCCTCCTGAACAATTTGAAAAGTGGAAAAATAAAACTCCTGATGGGTTTAAATTTTTCCCAAAACTAACTCAGGAGATTAGTCATTGGAAGCGATTACAAGGAGTTGCAGATGCAGTAAATTATTACTTAGATGCCGCAACTCGACTCGAGGAGAAGTTAGGAACTATTTTCTTGCAGTTACATGCTAATTTTGGACCCAAAAACTTTGATAGACTTAAAAAATTTGTAGAAAGTTGGCCTAAAGATATTCCTTTAACTGTTGAATGTAGACATACGGATTGGTTTACTGATGAATCAGTGTCTAATGAATTTTACCATTTATTAGAAAGTAATGGAGTGTCAAATACTCTTGTCGATACTGCTGGTAGAAGAGATATGATGCACATGCGTTTAACGAATAATGAAGCGTTTATAAGGTACGTGGGTGCAAACCATCAATCAGATTATGCTCGATTAGATGACTGGGTAGAACGATTATCTGAATGGGTTAATTTAGGATTGCGTAATATTCACTTTTTTGTGCATCAGAATCTAGAGGTTGAATCGCCTTTGTTAGCCTCATATTTTATCAAAAAGTTGAATTCAAGATTAGGAACTAATTTAAAAGTTCCGAATGAAGAAGAGCAACAAAGTTTGTTCTAACAAATTGTTTCTAATTGCTTTTTAACTTTTTCTATTTGAATTTTTAAATTCTCATTATCAATTTCATTTGGATGTTCTATAATTTCATATTTAATACTTTGAAGATATTTGTTACATCCTGTAAAACGATTATTAATATTCCTGTTTCTATCTATCGTTTTTTGTTTGACTAGTTTAACTGCAGTGAGAGAGTAAAAAAGAATGCCAATTATTACACAACTTGGTATTATAATAATTATAGATGCAAGCACAACTAAAAAATTGGTTACTTTACTATCAAAAACTTCACTAGGGTCAGTATGAAAAGCTTCATGACAATGATTCGGACCATCAACTGGTTTAAAGGCAAAGTCGATAATCTGTTCAAGAACTTTCCAATAAATTGGCACCAAACTTCTATCCGAAAAATAATGATGATTATAATAACCGATTCTGGCAGAAATTGTATTGTCTGCAAATCCTCCTGCAATAACATTTCCTAGTTGATCAATAGAAATAAAGAGGTTGGAAATGTATCTCCAAATGGCGGATTTATGCGTAATCATGTTTTGCTAATTTTTTGGTTAACACTCAAAGGTAATAATTGCTCAATTAAAAAACTACCTCGATTAAAAGGTAGTTTTTTGAGTTTTATTATGGTATTCTTCTATTTAAATTGAACATACATATTGTTGTAGTCCGGATTTTTCATATTTGAGTTCCATATTGGTTTTTCAATGTCCGAAGTTGAAGTAAAACCTGTACCTCGAGCACCAGTAGTGATATATTGAATAGCTCTTGCTAATAAAGGTTCAGATGGATCTCCTAAAACACCTAGATTGCTATTATCCTCAGCAATTTGAACTTCTGCCGTAAACCCATTTGGCTCATTTTGACCATCTCTATTTCGAATTTCTAATACAATAGGTTGCATTGCCCATGTGTGTGATGCATTAAAGTTAGGACCATTTCTTGTGTAATCATCCGAATCATATAGTGTTATAGAAGCAACTTGTTTTCCTACAGTTTCGGTACCAATTAATCTTACATCAATATATGGTCTTAAACTATTAATAACTAATTCTGAAGCAGAAGCAGTTTGCTCACTAACAATTATATATAAAGTTGTTAAGTTAAGACTATTAATAGCTTCGTCTAGAACAGTATTTCCATTATTATCTTTCTTTACAATTCTATCTGTAAATCTTTCAATAAAATTATCCGCGCTAAAATTTGCCATTACTTTTTCATTCCAAATTTTGTTAGCAAAGATTTCTCCATTAAACTGTCCTGTAATCATACTAGATAAGTAAACAGCTGAGGCCACAGATCCTCCACCATTGTATCTTAAGTCTAAAACTAAATCAGTCACACCACCAATTTGAAAATCTGCAAAAGCTTGATTTAATTCGTCATCAAAGTCTGATGAAAACTGATTATACATAAGATACCCAATTCTATTGGCACCTTCATTAATAATTGTTGCAATCTTAATCGGATTTTCAGTTACTTCAGTTTCAACAATAGAGAAAGTAGTTCCATTTACTACAGGATTTCCTCCGTTGTAATTGGCCTGACTTAAAGTGTAAGAAGTAGGAGCTAATAATTGATTTACATTTCCAATAGTAATTTGTGTTCCATTAACCTCTGAAAAAATCATTCCTCTGGTAATACCTTTTATATCAGCATCAGAACCAGCAATAACATCTCGAACAACGAGGTATGCATTCCCTGAATTATCTGAATATGGAACAGCTACTAATTTTAAACCACTTGTTAACCGAACACCTTGAAATGAGTTTTCTAGAGCAATATAATCACTAGTAATCCATGAAAAAACTCTATTTGGATCTTTTGGAAATTCGTTCGGTAATGACAGTAAACTATTAAACAATTCATCAGGAGCAGCAAATCCGCTTAAATAACTATTTAATTGTTCTCTTGTAGAAAATTTATTGTCTGATAAATCAGGTATAATTCCTTGCCACTTATAATATGCGTTCATTCCTCCCCAAACAAAATCATTAATCTCAATGTCTTGAGGTATGTCTTCTGTTTTTGAACAATTGAAAAGAGTGAATGCAAAAACAATTAAAAAAAGATTTTTGAACTGAAAATATTTTCTCATCTGTACAGGTTTAATCCAAGTAATAACGCAATTTATACAAATCTTAGTATTTTTTTTAACTTTCTTTGTAACAAAATAAATTCTGCGTCGTCGAAAGGGTGTAAAATTGATAAATAAGACGTAAAATAAATCAATTAATTACAACTAACTCAATAACCAAACAATGAAACAGTCAGACTTTTTAAAAGCTGTATTACCATTTAAAGATAAAGTTTTTCGTTTAGCCAAACGTTTGCTTGTGTCTACAGAAGAAGCAGAAGATGCAACACAAGAGCTTTATTTTAAGTTATGGAAAAATAAAGAGAAGTTGGCTGAGTACAAAAACGTTGAAGCCTTTGCTATGACAATGACGAAAAATTATTGTTTCGATAGATTAAAATCAAAACAAGCTAGTAATTTAACGTTAGTTCATAGTAATTATAAAGAGAAGGATACTTCTTTAGAAAAGAAGATTGAATATAAAGATAGTGTTAGTAATGTTCACAAACTGATAGAAGATTTACCAGAACAACAAAAAATTATCATTCAACTAAGAGATATTGAACAGTATGATTTTGATGAGATTTGCGAAATGGTAGATATGAAACCAACAGCAGTTAGAGTAGCATTATCAAGAGCACGTAAAACAATTAGAGAAGCATTAATTAAACAACATAACTATGGAGTTAGCTAACATAGAAAAATTAATCGAAAAATACCTAGAGGCAGAAACATCTCTTCAAGAAGAGGATACTTTAAGAGAGTATTTCACCTCAGATAATGTAGCGCCACATTTGCAAGATTATGCAATTATGTTCGGGTATTTTAAACAAAATCAAAGTGAAACGTTTACCAAAACCATTAAGTTAAAACCTGAGAATAAAAGTAAAAAGAACTTTAAATGGTTATCAGTAGCAGCGTCTTTAGCTTTGTTAGTAAGTGCTTATGTAGGCAAGGTTCAATACGACAGGTATCAACAAAGAGTATACTTTGCTCAAGTAAAAGAAGCACTTGAAAAAGTTTCATTTCATTTAAATAAAGGAAACGATGCGTTATACGCAGTTTCAGATAACTTAAACAAAGGAAGTGAAGCAGTAAACCAATTGAAAATTTATGAGAACACTGCAAATACAGTACTCAAAAAAGTAAATTATTAAAAAAATTAAAAGTAAAACCAAGTATTAAGTAAATAAGTAAATCATGAAAAAAGTAATATTATTAGTAGCAATGGTATTTATGTCAAACATAACTTTTGCTCAAGGAACATTCGATTCATTAGAAGATTTAGATGATGTATCAACAGTTGTAGTAACTAAAGCGGCTTTTGAATTATTAAAAAAATTCCCAGATGCTAAATCTGATGATATGAAAGTATTTAACACGGCTAAAGGATTAGAAGAGTTAAAGGTTTTTTCTACCGAGAATTCGGAAATCGCGGCAAAAATGGAGTCAATGGCAAATTCAGCCATTAAGAAAGGAAATATGACTCAGTTAATGCGTGTTAAAGACAAAGGATCAAGAGTTAAGATTTATATTAAGTCAACAAAGAACAAAGATATTGTTAGTGAGGTATTAATGTTTGTTAAGAGTAAAGACGGAAAAGACGATAAACCAAGTTCAACAATTATCTCTTTAATCGGAGAGATTAATATGAATGAGTTAGCTGAAATAGCTAAAGATTATGATAAAAAATCTGATAAATAATTTGGATTTTAAATTTTAAAAAGCAAAAGCATAGCCTAGTTTTAGGCTATGTTTATTCATCAATAAAACCAATAAGTATACTATGAAAAAACTATTCACATTTGCAATTATATGTTTTACAATAACCTTTACTTCTTGTAAGAAACAAGAAAGTTTACAGAGTTATTTAATTCAAACTGAAGATAATCAGGATTATATGCGTTTTGATTTTTCAACAAGTATGCTAGGGTCATTTTTTGAAAATATTTCTGAAGAAGATCAAAAAACCTTTCAGAGTGTAAAAAAGATGAATATCGCCTTTTTACCTGTGAATAAAGCTTCAGAAGAAGAATTTGGTACTGAAAGAAAAAGAATTCAAGGAATAATGAAAGACACGGATTATAAATCATTAATTCGTGTAAATGATAAAAGAGGGAAAGGAACTATTTATTATGCTGGGGAAGCAGATGCAATTGATGAAATTGTGGCTGTAATTTATGCTAAAGATTTTGGTTTTGGTGTAGCTAGAATTCTTGGAAATGATATGAATATCGAGAAAATAATGAAGATGGTTCAAAATGTAAATGCTAAAGATAAAGGAGATGAACTAGAGAAGATCAAAGATATTTTTGGAGGACAATTTCAACAAGAGAAATTACATGTAGAACCAGTGCAATAAAAGAATAAATACAGATATCTATAATGAAAACCACAATTAAAAAATTGTGGTTTTTTTGTTTTAACTCGTCATTAACAAGTCCAAATGTTAAAATTCTTATTTTTGGCCAAATATCTAATGGTTTATGAGGAAAGTATTATTGATTTTGTTTGTGTTTGTTTGTACACAATTGTTTTCACAAAATGGAACACAATATAGAGGAGAAAGAGATAAGATTCATGATTTAGTTCATACAAAATTAAAGGTTGATTTCAACTTTGATAAGCAAACAATGAATGGTGAAGCATGGATAACGGCTAAACCTCATTTTTATGAAACCGATAGAATTATCCTTGATGCAAAAGCTATGGTGATTCATAATATCACAATGGACGATAAACCATTAAACTTCAATTATGATGATTTTCAAATCACTATAAATCTTCCAAAAAGTTATAAAAGAGGTGAGCAATTTACATTTTATATAAAATACACCGCTCAACCGGAAAAGGTAAAACAAAAAGGAAGTAAGGCTATTACTTCTGCTAAAGGTTTGTATTTTATTAATCCAAAAGGAATTGATAAAACGAAACCTACTCAAATTTGGACTCAAGGAGAAACAGAAGCAAGCAGTTGTTGGTTTCCAACAATCGATGCTCCAAATCAAAAAACTTCACAAGAAATTTACATAACGGTTCCTAAGAAATATGTAACGCTGTCAAATGGAAAATTAGAAAGTCAAAAAGAAAATGAAAATGGGACAAGAACGGATTATTGGAACTTTACACAAAAACACGCTCCGTATTTGTTTTTCATGGGAATAGGGGAGTATGAAATTGTAAAAGATGCTTATAAAAATATTCCTGTCGATTATTATGTAGAGAAAGAATATGCTCCTTACGCAAAAGAAATATTTGGTAAAACTCCTGAGATGTTAGCGTTCTTTTCAAAAATTACAGGTGTGGAGTATCCATGGAATAAGTATGCCCAAATTGTGGGAAGAGACTATGTTAGCGGGGCAATGGAGAATACAACGGCTGTTATTCATGGAGAACAAGCGTATCAAACTCCTGGAGAATTAATCGATGGAAATAGACAAGAAAACACCATTGCTCATGAGGCATTTCATCATTGGTTTGGAGATTTAGTAACAACAGAGAGTTGGAGTAATTTAACTTTGAATGAAAGTTTTGCTAATTACAGCGAATATTTATGGAGAGAATATAAGTATGGAAAAGATGATGCTGATGCACATTTATTTTCGGATATAGAAGGTTATAAAAATGGACAAAACTATGATAAGCACTTAGTTCGTTTTTATTATGATGACAAGGAAGATATGTTCGATGCCGTTAGTTATAACAAAGGAGGAGCCATATTACATATGCTAAGGAATTACATTGGGGATAAGGCATTTTATGAAGGTTTAAATAAATACCTAACGCAATATAAATATCAAGCAGCTGAAGTTCATCAGTTACGTTTGATTTTTGAAGAGATAACAGGTAAAGATTTAAATTGGTTTTTCAATCAGTGGTATTATGGAAATGGACATCCAAAGTTGGATATATCCTATGATTATAATGAATTGCGTAAAACTGTTACTGTTAATGTTTTTCAAACTCAAAGCGAAGAATTTAAATTTCCTTTGGCTATTGATGTTTTTGAGGGAACTAAAGTAACTCGTCACTCGGTTTTTGTAAACAGAAAGGAGTCTTCTTTCACACTTCCTTATACCAAACAACCAAAATTAATTCAGATAAATGCTGATGGAGTTTTACTTTGCGATGTGAATGAAAATAAAGTTCTTAGCGATTATATTTTTCAATTGCAAAATGCTAGAAGTTATGTTCATAAACGAGAAGCATTAATTGAAGTAGCTCAGAAACAAGATGATAATAACGCCTTCGAAGCTATATCTAAAGCCTTAAACGATGATTTTTATTTAATTCGTAAAATGGCATTAGAAAACATTAATCTAATCAATAAATTTTCTAAGCGTCAAGTCATTGAGAAAATTAAGGTAATGGCCAACAATGATCCTAAAACTCTAGTACAGGCTGCAGCTGTTGAAACATTAGGGAAATTAACAGATCCTGAATTGAAATCAATTTTTGTAAAAAGTTTAGAAAGTAAATCTTATGCAGTTGTGGGGAAATCTTTAGTTGCCCTGTATTATGTTGATAAACCATTAGCCGTTGCAAAATCAAAAGAATTGCCAGCTCAGGTTAAGAAGATTATAGCAACTCCCCTAACTAGAATTTATTTAGAAGAAAATGACGAAGATGAGTTAACTTTTATTGCAGGAAATGTTATTTCAGGGATGTTTTTAAGTTCTGATAAAAGTACACAAGATTTGTACAAAAGAGCCTATGATAAAATTGCAAAAGGAAACAATTCCATAGCAATTCAAAATTTAGTTAACGATATTGTTACCAAAGGAAAACAATATAAGCAATATGGTTTTGATAATGTAGGAATTGATTTAATGCGAAAAATGGTAAAGACTCAAAAATCAGCTAATAAGCCTAACGAAATAAAAAATATTGCCATAATTCAAGATGCAATGAGAAGATTATTAGAATAATCCATAACAATTGTTAATTTTGGTATTGTATTTGTCATAATTGATAAAACTAATTTTTATGTATAAAACATTACCTACTTTTTTAACAGTCTGTCTTATTATTCTAGCCTCATGTAGTAGCGTTAAATCTACTCAAAAGGCGATAAACACTGGAAACTACGATAAAGCTATTTCAATAGCTATTAAGAATTTAGAAAAGGATAAGTCCAAAGAAAAAAATCAGCCTTATGTAACTATGCTTCAAGAAGCTTTTAAGAAAGCTTCCGAGAGAGATTTGGAACGTGTTGAATTTTTGGAAAAAGAAAACAATTCTCAGAACTTACGTTCAATTTTCGAGTTGTATCAAGGTTTAAAGAATAGGCAAGAACGTATAAAACCACTTCTTCCGTTAAGAATTTTAGCAACAGGAGAAAATGCTGACTTTGATTTTGTGAATTATGATGAAGCTATTATATCAGTAAAAGAGGAATATGCTCTACATCTGTATAAAAAGGCAAAAAATACATTCAACAAGGCTAGGGGAGATAAAATGACGTATCGACTAGCATATGATCAATTCAAAAGTGTATCGAGAATATATCCTAATTTTAAGGATATAAATTCATACATGCAACAATGTCATGATAAAGGAACGGATTACGTTCATGTTGCTGTTTTTAACGAAACAGATCAAATTATCCCAAGAAGATTAGAAGAGGATTTATTAGCAATAGACACTTATGATTTGGATGATTTTTGGACAGTTTATCATTCCCAAAAGATGAAAAACAGAGTTTATGATTTTGATTTAGAGCTCAACTTTAGAAGGATATTAGTTTCTCCAGAACAAATAAGAGAAAAAGAAATTATTAGAGAAAAAGAGATTAAAGACGGTTACAAGTATTTAAGAGATAGAAAAGGAAATTATGTTTTAGATAGTTTAGGAAATAAAAAGAAAGTGGATAATATGGTTGTTGTTCGATGTAACTTTTACAGGTTTACTCAATTTAAAAGTAGTAACGTAAGTGCAGTTGTAAAGTATATTGATAATAAAAACAGACAATTAATCGATCAATTTCCTTTAACAAGCGAGTTTATTTTTGAGCATAGTTATGCTGATTATGATGGTGATAAAAGAGCTTTAAATAATTCGAATTTGGATTTAATTAGATTGGAAGCGATTCCCTTTCCAACTAATGAACAAATGGTCTATGATACTGGAACCGATATCAAGCAAAAGCTAAAAAGAATTATTAGAAGAAATAAATTCAGAAATTAAAGTGGATTTATTTAGTCAGTTTGATAGAAACACAAATTTACTTCCTCAAGACGGGGAAGTAAATTATTATGGTTGTGTATATTCAAGAAGTGAGGCAGATGAATTATATGAGTATTTGCTAAATGAAATTGAATGGAAAAATGATCAAGCTGTAATTTTTGGAAAGTTAATAACTACGAAAAGAAAGGTTGCCTGGTATGCAGAAGAGGCTTTTGAATATTCTTATTCAAATATTACGAAAGTAGCTTTAAAGTTTACTGAGGAGTTATTGAAAATAAAATCTCTTGTGGAAAAGCAAACAAATGAAACTTATAATTCGTGTTTGTTAAATTTATACCATGATGGGGAAGAGGGAATGGCTTGGCATAGTGATGGAGAGAAAGATTTAAAAAAAAATGGAGCAATAGCTTCAGTTACTTTTGGAGCCGAAAGAAAATTTGCTTTTAAACATAAACGAACCAAGGAAGTAGTTTCATTAGTACTTCAGCATGGTTCGTTATTAGTTATGAAAGGAGAAACTCAAACGAATTGGTTACATCGATTGCCTCCTACAAAGAAAGTTCATCGTCCTAGAATTAATTTGACCTTTAGGACGATTATTTCCTAATCTCTTTTAACTACATCACCAGATCCAACAGAACTTGTATCGATGTATTTTGCGCTACCTTTATAATAAACGCTTCCAGAGCCAGCAATGCTTGCCTTGATTCTTTCAGTAACTGTAGCCTCAACATCACCTGAACCTGCGACACTAACTCTTAAGGTAGATACTGTTAAATCATAAGCTCTAATATTTCCAGAACCTGCTACAGAACATTTTAATTTATCACTAGTTCCTTTTAAATCTATATTTCCTGATCCGCCAATAGATGCTTTCACTGTTTCAGCCTTAACGTTTGCTTTAATATTGCCAGATCCTCCAATTGCTAAACCTACTTCATTACCTTTAATCGTTTTTTTAGAAATAATACTTCCAGAACCACCAAGCGCGAGACCATTTATATCTTCGAATGGAACAGTTACAGTTAATTTTTTTCTAAACCTTAAATTAGTGTTTTTCTTAACTTTTATTTTGAGCGTACCTCCCTTAACTTCGGTTATAATATAAGGAAGTATATTTTCTTCACCTTCTAATGTAATTTTTCCTTCTTTGCCATCAATTAAGACTACATCGAATGAACCACTGAGACTTACGTCATCAAAAGAACCGACAGATCGTTTTTCTGTAACAACATTTCCGTTACCTTTTACTTTTTTAGAGTTCCACCAGCTTTGAGCGAAAACGCTTGAACTAGTAAAAATTAATAGTGCAAATAATAGATTTTTCATTTTTTATTATAACTTTAAGATTCATTAATTTTTTCATTGAGACCCAAAATCATAAATAACAAAATTACCCGATTTCTAAAGTTTTTGTACATAATTACATCAATCTTAGTAGGCTATGCCTTGGTGATTGAAAATATAAACCTCGAGTTTGCAATAAAACTTGTGGCTTTGTTTTCACTGTCATTTTTGTACTTAGAAACTACTTTAAAGGTTAATCATTGGTATATTACTATTTTGTTATTTTCAATAATTTCAGATTCCTTATTTATTTTTGATGAGTTTTATTACCCAGCTTTGTTTTTTTTGATTTTAAATAGGTTTCTATATATTGTAATTATCAGAAGAACAATATTTCCTTATTCTCCAAAAATTATACTCTTATATTCAATCCCTTTTCTATTAACTTTTTTGATGATTTACTTTCTCATTTACGAGTATTTAGTAGATATTCAGTTTTTTGCGTTTTTATTTGGAATTGTATCTGTTTTTATGTTTTCGTTGACGTATTTAAACTTTCTTAAAAAAAATAATAAGAGATCTAGATATTACTTTTTCGGTACTTCATTAATGCCTTTTGCAGATATATTGATGGCTATCGCGTATTATATAGATTCACATTTGATTTATGTAATCATATACCACATGATGTATTACGTTGGACGATTTTATATTTACAGGGCAATGGTTATGCATCGAAATAAGTACTAATCAACAATCTTTAGAGATACTCCACCATAATTAGATCGAATTCTTACAGAAGATTTAGAGTTTCCTTTACCAAAAACACCTTCATAATACTTTTTTGTACTTTTTTTAATAGACTTAAATGTCTCTGTGTACTCTTCAGGGTAATTAAAACTAGCATAACCTAAGTCAACCGAAAAATTAAAATTGTTATCAGCAGCTGTTCCAATTTTAATTCCAGCGTAATTCCCATCAATAACAACTTCTTTAAAACCTTTTACCAGTTCGGATACTCTTAGTCCTCCATAATCTGTATCAATTTTTAAAGACTCACGCAATTTACCAATTTTCATGCCCGCATAATCTGAGCTACCATCAACAGAGTAAGCATCTTTAATTGAAATACTACCGTAGTCACAATTGAAATCTACAGAATCTGAATTACCAATTTTTACTCCACTGTAATCTGCATTTACCTTAATATTATCAGTTTTATCAATAGTTATTTTTGAATAATCTACATTTAAACTTCCTGATTTCATATAACGAATATCCGAACTACTACAATAATCTAATTCAATAGTATTATTCGAATTCATAAGCTTATCAATTTGAATAGAACCATAATCACAGTTTATATTTGCTTTACCTTCTAGTACGTCTAAGTCTATACTACCATATTTATTGTTTAAATCGGCATTGTTCGTAACAGGCATTTTTACGTAGTAGTTGATTTTATAACTAAGATTATTATTGTTGCTTCCCCACCAACTCCAGCTTGATTTAACACTTTCGATAATAGTTCTGGCTTCAACTAGACTTTCAGAAGCTTCAAAATCAATGTTAATGGCTTTTAATTTTTCCTCAACTTTATCTTCGTTTTTACCTTTGACAGTAATTTTCACATCGATTTCAACATTGTTTTTGTCCCAAGTACTTACGTTAATCGTTCCGTATTTATTTTGAATAAAAACTGTTGCATTGCTATTTACCTTGAACTTTTTACTAATAGTTTTTGTTTTTTCATGCTTTTTAATAGGGTGTGCTATTAAGAATAGGGGCATAAATAAAAGTACTGCAAATATTTTTTTAAATTGTTTCATTGAATTCTATATTTTGAATATCAGGATTTTTTAATCGTTCTAATAATGACTGTAAGCTTTTTAAAATTTTTAATCGTTGTTGATAGTTTGTAACCATCGCTTGAATGATTTGCTCTTCATTACCTTTAAATTCTAGATCTTTCACATAAGTTTGATAATGTTCCTCAAGTTCCTCAATGTCATCTAATGCATCTTCTATAATGGTTTCGGTATCGAGGTTTCTGTATTTCTCAATTTCTCTTAATTCATGATTAATAGCATTCACAAAAAACATCTGAGTTTCTCCCATTTCAGGACTAATATTGTGTATATTATTTTCTGATTTTGGAGATAAAAGGGTACCAAAATAAAACCCTATTAATAATACCACTGATGCAACAACTGAAAGCCATTTAAATGATATTCCCCTTGACTTTGTTTGTCCTTCTAACTTTCTAAAAAAGCGATCTTCATGTCCCGAATGAGGATCAAAAATATCTACATCACTTTTTGATAAAAAATCTTTCAACTTATCTTCCATACATACTTATTTTCGGGTTCTCTTTAAGTAAAACTTGCTGTAATTTTTTCTTAGCTCTTGAAATAGTTGTTCTAACGTTTTCATTACTGTAATTTAAAATAGCAGCTATTTCTTCATTATCGTAACCTTCGATTAAATTCAGATTTAAAATTATTCGATAATTATCCTTTAAATTATTGATGGTTTTTAAAATATTTGTAACACCAACGTCTTCATAATTAATTTCAATATTAACATTACTTTCTTCATCAGAGACAACTTCCATTTTAACTTCTGAATAACGATTGTTCTTTTTGAGTTGTGTTAAACTTTTATTGATGACTATTCTTTTTAACCATGCACCAAAAGCGACTTCGCCTTTGAAACTATTAATCTTAGTAAAAGCAGTTAAAAAAGCCTCTTGCATTAAGTCTTCTGCTTCAAACTCGTCTTTCAAAATTCTGTAAGACGTGTTATACATAGCTTTATAATACTGCTTGTACAGTTGCATCTGAGCTGTTTTATCATTCTTTTTACAGCGTTCGATTAGTTGATTAATATTTAGTTTTTCAGCGTTCAAAAAAAATCTTTTCTATGATAAAGACATACCCTTTTACAAGTTGTTACACTTTTTTGTTTTTTTATTAAAAAACTTAATAAAATTGTTAGTAAAGAGCTCAATTATAAATTTAAAAATATTAAAATATCCACTATATTTGGCATAATGATTGAAGAAGTAAAGTTAATAGAATGTCCTAGAGATGCGATGCAAGGAATTAAAAGTCATTTTATTCCTACAGAATTAAAAGCAAAGTATATAAACTCATTATTAAATGTTGGTTTTGATACTATTGATTTTGGAAGCTTTGTATCTCCGAAAGCGATTCCCCAAATGAGAGACACAGACAAAGTTTTAAATTTACTTGATCTTTCTTCTACAAGAAGTAAACTTCTTGCAATAGTGGCTAATATAAGAGGTGCAAATGATGCTTGTGTTTTTGAAGAAATTGATTATTTGGGATACCCATTTTCTATTTCTGAAAATTTTCAAATGAGAAATACACATAAAACTATAGCTGAATCAGTCGACATATTGAAGGATATTTTAAATATAGCTTACAGAAACAATAAAGAGGTAGTTGCTTATTTATCAATGGGCTTTGGAAATCCTTATGGTGATCCTTGGAATGTAGAAATTGTTGCAAAATGGACTGAAAAACTTGCAAAATATGGAGTTAAAATTGTATCTTTGTCTGACACCATAGGTAGTTCAACTCCTGAGGTAATAGAATATTTGTTTTCTAGTTTAATCCCCAAGTACCCACAAATTGAGTTTGGAGCACACCTTCATACAACTCCAAATAAGTGGTTTGAAAAAATAGATAGTGCATACAAAGCAGGGTGCAGAAGGTTTGACGGAGCAATAAAAGGTTACGGAGGTTGTCCAATGGCGAAAGATGAATTAACTGGTAACATGCCTACTGAAAAGATGCTATCTTATTTCACCACGAACAAGGTTACCACAAACATTAAGCCATTGAGTTTTGAAAGTGCTTATAATAAAGCTTTAGAAGTTTTTAATACTGTTGTGTAATGAAAATTAAATTTTTAATAATATTCTTCTTAAGTGCTGTGATTCCAAAAGAGTCGCCAACGAACACCGATAATGATGGTGTAACATTAGGTTCGTGGGAAATTAAGAATGGTATATTTATTGAAAATAATGATGAAGAAACAAATATTGCCAGATATAACTGGAATATTTTCTACAATATGTTTCCTAAACGAATTACGCAGCGTTATATCAAGAAATTAGTTTTAATGACGGATGGTGAAGATGAAAAAACAGGAGCTTTAGGAGCTTTAAATGATAAAAATAATGAATGGCAATTGGTCTTAGATCCAATTGATGTTGATTTTACTAGTAAAGACGAAACAAGAATTTCTCAATCTATTTATACTTTAGTTCATGAGTTTGGTCACTTGTTGACCTTAAATCACACTCAAATAAAACCAGTCAAAAAGACCGAACAACAAAAAGGAGATCCGTATGTTACTATTGAAGGTACAGCGGTTAAAAACAGTTATATTAATAAGTTTGTTGATGAGTTTTGGGATGGTGGTTTGTTAAAAGAGTGGGATTACATTCAAAGAAACTTTTGTGTTACAGAACAAAAGAGTTGTTTGGAAAAACTGTATGGTTTATATAAAGATAATTATACCGATTTCTTAACAGATTACGCTGCTGAAAGTCCAGAAGAAGATATAGCTGAAAGCTGGACAGCATTTGTATTAGGTGAAAAAATAAAGAATCCACAAACCATTGCGGAAAAAAAGATAAACTTTTTCTATCAATTCGAGGAGTTGGTTTACTACAGAAAAGTTATTCGTAAAAATACTCGCAAATACCAATAATATATATTAGCTTCTCTTGCTATGAACAACTTAAAAAATATTGTATTTCTAATTGTATTAGTAATACTAACCTCTTGTAAATCTGACTCAACAAGCACTTTTAAATTTACTATAATACAACTCAATGATGTATATGAAATTTCCCCAATACAAGGCGGAAAATTCGGTGGAATGGCTAGGGTAGAAACCTTACACAAAGAACTCTTAAAGGAGAATCCAAACACCATGCTGGTTTTAGCTGGTGATTTTTTAAATCCATCACTTTTAGGAACTATTAAAGTAAATGGAGAACGTGTTCGAGGCAAACAAATGGTAGAAGTAATGAATGCTATGAACTTCGACCTAGTTGCTTTTGGTAATCATGAATTTGATTTGAGTTATCAAAATTTACAAAGTCGCCTAAATGAAAGTAAATTTGATTGGATATGTTCAAATGTTTATCATAATCTAAACGGTGAGAAGAAGTCTTTTGGTAAAATAATAGAAGGTAAAAAAAAGGAGATTAATCAAACTTTTATAAAAGAGTTCAATTTTGGTTCTAAAACTTTTAAAGTTGGTTTTATAAGTGTTTGCATTCCTTCAAATCCGAAAAGTTATGTTACTTACACTGATATTTTTGAGGAAGCAAGAAAATCATACACTGAATTAAAAGATAAAACGGATATTGTTTTAGGTTTAACCCACGTAAAGCTTGAAGACGATATTAAAATAGCAGAGATGCTTCCTGATATTCCTTTAATAATGGGAGGTCATGAGCATACAAATAAGTATGAAAAGGTTGGCAATTCTCTTATTACAAAGGCCGATGCTAATGCGAAAACTGTTTATGTCCATAAGTTCGAGTTCAACTCAACAACCAAAAAGTTAAATTTTAATTCCGAATTAATAACAATTGACGAATCGATAAAAGCAGATAAAGAAGTTGGCGCTGTAGTATCTAAATGGGAAAATATATTAAATTCTGAAATTAAAGAGATTATTGAAAATCCTAATGAGATTATTTACACAACTGAAACTCCTTTAGAAGCTAGAGATACTCCAGTCCGCTCCATTCAAACAAATATGGGAGAGATAGTGGCAGAATCTATGAGCAATGCTTATGATAATAAAGTTGATTGTGCTTTTGTTAATGGAGGTTCTATTCGTATTGATGATGTTTTGTCTGGAGAGATTTCAGCAGTTGATATTTTCAGAGTTTTGCCTTACGGAGGTCCAGTTTTAAAAGTAAAATTAAAAGGAGAATTGTTAAAAGAAGTGTTAGATTATGGTGAAAAGTCATCTGGTACTGGAGCTTATTTACAACGATATAATATTTCTTTTAAAAATGATATGTGGTTTGTTCAAAACGAGCCGATAGACAAAAATAAGATATACTCTGTAGCTACATCTGACTATTTATTGAAAGGTTTTGATATCCCATTTTTAAAGCCTTCAAATAGTCAAGTTATTGAGGTATATGTACCTACGAAAGAAGAGCAAGCATCCGATGTTCGTAAATCTGTAATTACTTTTTTAAAGACTAAATAATTTATTTAAATTTAATCTAAATAACACTTGTAGAATTGATTTTCTTTTCTATTTTTGCATCGTTATTTGAAATTAATCTAAATAAAATGAAAAAAGTAATTGTAGCTTCACTAGCATTCACAACATTATCAATTGTATCTTGTTCAGATGATGACAATATCAATTCATCAGTAACTGCTCCGCTAACATATAAATTTGAAAGAAACGGAAGTTCTTCTGTAAGTTACTCAGGTCAAACTACTCGTATTAAAATGGGTGAGGAGTTCGTTTCAGCTTTAATGGATCCAACGAAGACAGAAGCTCAATTGGACGGAATGTTTGCTCACGTTGCCGGAAATAATGATTTTTCAGAAGCAGAATTAAATAGTTCTGATAAAAGTATTAGAAGTAAGACTGCAGCTTCACGAGATTATTTTTCTACAAACACAGCTGAGGCAACAACTTTAAAAGGAAAGTTTGATACTTGGATTGCAGCGCAGGTTTCTGAGGTTTTTCCTAACTGGAATACATTAGCATCTGAAGGTGTTGCAGGTCAAATTCAAGAAGCTGGAGGCGGATCAATTCGCTATGTTAACGCAAAAGGGTTAGAATATAATCAAGCTATTAATAAAGGATTAATTGGTGCTTTAATGGTAGATCAAATGTTAAACAACTATTTAAGTATTTCTGTTTTAGATGAAGCATCAAATATTTCTGATAATGATTCAGATATTTTGGCAACTGATAAGAATTACACTACTATGGAGCACAAATGGGATGAAGCATTTGGATATTTATATGGTACTGATGATGCTGAAAATCCTCAATATGGTGCGGATAGCTTCCTAAGTAAATATGTTGCTAGAGTTGAAAATGATGCGGATTTTGTTGGTATTTCTAAAGAAATTTATGATGCATTTAAATTAGGAAGAGCAGCTATCGTAGCTAAAAATTATGATGTTAGAAATGCACAAGCTGCTATTATTAGAAATGCAGTTTCAAAAATTATTGCTATTAGAGCAGTTTACTATTTACAACAAGCAAAAGCTACATTAGCGAATGACAAGGCTTCTGCATTCCATGATTTATCTGAAGGTTTTGGATTTATACAATCTTTGCGTTTTACAAGAAATACTTCAACAGATACGACACACTTACCTGCCAATGATATTGAAGGTTTCTTAACAACTTTAATGGAAAATAATGGATTTTGGGATGTTACAAATAATACGCTAGATGATATCTCAACTAAAATTGCAAATGCATATGGATTTACTGTAGCGGAAGCTGCTAATTAAATCTATTCTAAATAAAAATAATTAAGTAAAAAGTAGTTATGTTTCATAGCTACTTTTTATATTTGCACTGTTTATTTAGAATAAATAGAAATAATAATTATGATTAAAAGATTTTTCTTACTACTTACAGTTTTAATTGTTGCTTTTTCATGTTCAAATTCGGATAATGGACCTGGTGGTAATTCGGATAATTTTGATAGATCTTCATTATTAGCAAATGTTGCAGATAACATGGCAAAGCCTGTATTTGCTGATTTAAAAGTGAAATTGGAGGACTTAAAATCAAAGTTTGATAGTTTTAATAGTAATCCAAATACATTAACATTTTCTGAAGTTAAAACATCTTGGTATAATGCTTATAAAGTTTGGCAATATGCTGCAATTTTTGAAATTGGAAAGGCTGAAGAATTACAGTTTGTAAACCACTTTAATATTTATCCGGTTACAGTTGCTGATGTTGAAAATAACATTGCATCTGGAACGTATGATTTAAACAACGTAAATTATCACGATGCACAGGGTTTCCCTGCACTTGATTATTTATTCTTTGGTGTTGCAGCTACTGAAACTGATATTGTAGCAAAATATACTTCTGATTCCAATGCGGCTAATTACAGAAAATATGTTTATGATATAATTGCTAAAATGACAGATATTGCAACTCAAATTTCCGATGATTGGAATGGCAGTTATAGAGATGATTTTGTTTCAAATTCTGGAAATACAGGGACTAGCGCATTAAATAAGTTTGTTAATGATTTTATTTTCCACTACGAAAAAAGATTAAGAGCAAATAAATTTGGTATTCCAGTAGGAAATTTTTCCGCTACACCATTACCAGAAAAAGTGGAGGCGTTTTATGCGAAACAATATTCTCGTGATTTAGCTTTAGAGGCATTATCTGCAGTTGTTGGTGTTTTTTCAGGAACACCGTATGGAGGAACTTCCTCTGGAGCAAGTTTTCAAACCTATTTAAATAGTTTAGATAGATTTAATTTAGCAACATCTATTACCACTCAATTTGAATCAGCAAGAACTCAAATTAATTCTTTGAGTCCTAGTTTATATGAACAGATTAATACTAACAATCAGCAAGCCTTAATGGCTTATGATGAATTACAAAAAGCAGTTGTACTATTAAAAGTAGACATGCTGCAAGCTTTTAATGTAAGTGTTGATTTTGTCGATGCTGACGGAGATTAGAAATTAAGAGGAAAAAATAATAAAACTGTCTGTTATTCAGACAGTTTTTTTATGTATCAGGATAATTGTATTTTAAAACTTACATAAATAAAACAATAAGTGCGACTCCACTTGCATTTTTTAGAATTGCTTTCGGAGTTTTGATGTGCTTAAGTATTATTAGGTTTTGGTATAATGGATGGGTTGAAAAACTATACATTACACCAAAACTCTTTTTTTCTTTTTATGGTTTTGAATGGGTAAAGCCTTTTGGAATCTATACTTATTTACTTTTTATTTTCTGCGGATTATCCGCTTTCTTCGTAGCAATTGGCTATAAATATAGAATTGCCATTATTTCTTTCTTTTTAAGTTTTACTTACATAGAATTAATGGACAAAACGACTTACTTAAATCATTATTACTTCGTAAGTCTTGTCAGTTTTTTAATGATTTTTTTGCCTGCAAATGCAACATTTTCAGTCGATAGTTTTAAAAAAGGAATTGAATATTCAAAAATTCCAAAATGGACTGTTGATAGCATAAAATTTATGTTAGGAATAGTCTATTTCTACGCAGGTTTAGCAAAATTAAACTCTGATTGGCTTTTTCGAGCTCAACCTTTAAAAATTTGGTTGCCATCTAAGTACGATTTGCCATTAATTGGAAATAATTTAATGCAACAAGATTGGTTTCATTTTGCCATGAGTTGGAGCGGAGCAATTTATGATTTGTGCATTCCGTTCTTATTACTTTTTAAAAGAACCAGAATAATCGGTTTTGTTTTAGTTGTAGTTTTTCATGTCTTTACCAGGATTTTATTCCCAATCGGAATGTTTCCATATATTATGATTGTGGCTACAATGATTTTCTTTGAGCCAAGTTTTCATGAAAAGGTGATTTCTTTCCTGAAAGAGAAGTTCAATATGTTTCGTTATCAAGTTCAAACCAAAGATTTCTTCTGTTATAAAAGTAACTTCGTTCCAACATTTATAGGAGTATTTATATTTATACAGTTGTTATTTCCTTGGAGGTATTTATTATACCCAGGCGAATTATTTTGGACCGAAGAAGGTTATCGTTTTTCGTGGAGAGTCATGTTAATGGAAAAAGTAGGCTATTCAAATTTTAAAATAGTTGATGGAAAAACAAAGCAGTTTTTCTATGTAGATAATAAAGATTTTTTGACTTCTTTTCAAGAGAAGCAAATGAGTTTTCAACCGGATTTTATATTAGAGTATGCACATTTTTTAGGTGATCATTTTACAAAAGATGGTCATCAAAATGTTCAAGTATATGTAGAGTCGTATGTAGCTTTAAATGGAAGACCAAGTAAGCTGTATATAGATCCGAACGTTGATTTGTACAAACAGAAAGAAAGTTTTAAACATAAAGATTGGATTTTACCTTTTAACGATGAGATTGAAATTAAAGGATTATAGTATTGTATTTGTATTGTTTTTAGTTGTAACGGTTTTAACTGCTCAAACAAAGTTTACTGGAGTTGTTACTTCAGAAACTAATAAAAAACTTCAAAAAGTACAGTTATTTGATGTGTCAGGAAATGTACTATCTATAACAGATTCTAAAGGATACTTTGAATTCACAAGTCCAAAGAAAGCATTTACAGTTGTTTTTTATTTGGATGATTACGAGCTATTTGAAACTAAATTCGATGCAAATACTAAGACTGTATACAATATTACTTTAAACGCTTTTTCAGAGGAGTTATCAGAGGTTGAAATTAAAGCAAAAAAGCGTAAGGCATTTGAGTTGAAAAGACTAAAAGATGTAGAAGGAACGGCAATTTACGCAGGAAAGAAAACAGAGGTGATTTTAGTAACAGAATCTACTGCAAACTTAGCAACAAATAATGCTCGTCAGTTATACAATCAAGTTGCTGGTTTAAACATTTTTGAAAATGATGATGCTGGATTGCAATTAAATGTTGGAGGTCGTGGTTTAGACCCGAATAGAACTTCAAACTTTAATACTCGTCAAAATGGATATGACATAAGTGCTGATGTGTTAGGTTATCCTGAAAGTTATTATACGCCAGCGGCAGAAGGAGTTCAAGAAATACAAGTAATTCGTGGTGCAGCTTCATTACAATATGGAACTCAATTTGGAGGGTTGATTAATTTTATTATGAAGAAGCCAAATCCAAATAAAGCTTTTGAAGTGGTTTCTAGAACTACATTAGGAAGTTTCAATTTGTTTACAAATTTTACAAGTATTGGCGGAACATCAGGAAAATTAAGTTATTACGGATATTATAATTACAAGCAAGGAGATGGTTTCAGACCAAACTCTGGTTTCAATTCTAAAAATGCTTATGCGTATTTAGGATACGATTTCACTACAAAAACAAAATTAGAATTAGAAGCAACATATTTAACCTATTTAACACAACAAGCGGGTGGATTAACAGACAATATGTTTGCGGATAATCCATTTCAAAGCAATAGAACTAGAAACTGGTTTAATGTAGATTGGTTGTTGTATAATTTAAAATTCACACATGATTTTACTGAAAACACAAAGTTTACATTTAGTTTTTTTGGTTTAAATGCTGCGAGAGATGCTGTTGGGTTTAGAGACAGAAGAGTAGATGTAGCTGATAATTTTGAAGCTCGAGAATTATTAAGTAGTGATTTTAGTAATTTTGGATTTGAAGCTCGCTTTTTAGATAAGTATACTTTTTTTGGAAAAGACGCTACCTATTTAATAGGAGGGAAGTACTACAATGCTAGCAATACATCTTTTCAAGGTCCTGGAACGGATGAAAGTGATGCTAATTTTTCTTCTGCATTGGATCAATTTCCAAATTATACTTTTCAGTCTGATTTCGATAATCCGAATGAAAACATTGCAATTTTTGGAGAGAATATATTTTATCTAAACGATAAGTTTTCAGTAACTCCAGGTTTCAGGTTTGAATATATTAATACTGGAAGTAATGGTTTTCGAAAAAGGGTAAATACGGATGGTGCAGGCAACCCAATTGGAACAGTAGAAGAATCGGATAACTTAACCAAAGAACGTTCTTTCGTTTTATTAGGATTAGGATTGAGTTACAAACCGAGTGATGTTTTAGAAGTATATGGTAATGTTTCTCAGAATTATCGTTCTATTACATTTTCAGATGTAAATATTGTGAACCCTTCAAATGCAGTAGATCCTAACTTAGACGATGAAAGAGGTTTTACCATTGATGCCGGAATTAGAGGTAATTTAAATAAGTTTGTTTCTTATGATGTAAGTGGATTTGCTTTATTCTATAACAATCGTATTGGTGATTTTACAACAACAATTCCACCTTTAAATACAGTTGGTCAATTAAGAACAAATGTAGGAGAAGCACGTATACTTGGGTTAGAATCTTTGATTGATCTTAATTTGAAAAGAGTATTTGATTTAACAAATGATTACAGCCTTAATACTTTTATCAACACGTCATTTATAACTTCTGAATATACAGATTCCAAAGAAAATAATATCAAAGGAAATAAAGTTGAATTCGTTCCAGATGTGAATCTAAAAACTGGATTAAAATTCGGTTATAAGGATTTTACTACAAGTCTTCAATATTCATATTTATCAGAACAGTTTAATGATGCTAATAATTCAGATCAACCAGACAATTCAAATGCAGTAAGAGGACCAATTCCAGCTTACGGAATCTTAGATTTCTCGGCATCTTATTCATATAAGTTTTTTAAGCTAGAATTAGGTGTAAACAATCTTTTAGATGAAACTTATTTTACAAGAAGAGCTACCGGTTATCCTGGTCCAGGTATAATTCCTTCAGCTCCTCGAAATTGGTATACTACTTTACAATTTAAACTTTAGAATTATTCTAAATAAGAGAGTGTTTGTTTCGTTTTTCACCTTCAGGGTAATTTGTTGTATTTTTATATAAACGATTATCAATATGTTAAGGTTAGTAAATCTTCAGGAAGAGTTAATTAAAAACAGAGACAAAGAATTAAAAGGTAAGAGTGTTATAAATTGGGTAAACAGTCTTTTAAAAGAAGTCGATAATCAACATCAAAGAATTGAGAAAACACTTAAAACGTCCCAATCAGATGGTTTTATTAATAAGTTTACTATTGAAAAACTTGATAGTGAAAGAGTATTTCATATTTCTCATATAAAGAACACGTGTGTACAGTACAGACTAAAATTTTTAGATACTTCTTTTTTTAAAGGTGATTATCCAAAAGAAACGATAAGTAAAATTAATGAGCTAGAGAGAAATCATGGTATTCAAATACAAGGATATAAGATTATTGCTCCTTCAATTTTATTTAAATTAAAAAAAGCGGATGATCCGTTATTATTCGCGCCGTTAGGAAATAATCTATACTATTTAATTGATAAATGGGGAAACGATATTAATGCAACAAGGCGCATTAAGTATTGGCCAGTTCGAACTTTTGATAATTTTGCTTTTACATTACTTTTTACCACAGTTTTGTTAACCGCTTTATGTCATAGGTTGTTTTTTGGTGAGAACGGAACTATTGCCCATTTCTTTATTGTTTTCCTGTTCTTTTTAAAAGGTGTCATTGGAATGGCTTTATTTTTTGGTGTTTCAATAGGTAAAAATTTTACCGAATACTCATGGCGAAGTGAACACGATAAAATTCGATAATTATTTATTTTTATAAACAGGTTAAAATGAATCTGTTGACTGGTGAATGATTCCGAAAGTTTATTTAGAGTAGTTAAAATCGTTTGTTTTTTTGATAAATTTTATTGTAAATTTAGTACGTCTAACTAAACTTAATTATAAAAATATGGGTAATCCTGTCAATGTAAATGGAGTAACACTTACTCTTGTAGATTTCAAAAAATTTAACAACGCAAATATCGATGCTCAATTCAGAGCAACAGGTCCTTTGGTAAATATTTCAGGAGCTGAAGGCGGAGGAGCAACTCCTTATACCGTAACAGTTTTAGCGTATATTCCAAGTAATCAGCCTTTAAATCCGGTTGATAATACATCAGGTCTTTCTTTACAAGGGAATCAGATTTATTTAAATTATTATGGTGTTACTGAGATGCAAACTTTAAATAAACAAGGAGGTTGGGATACCGTTTTATGTAGAGATTTTAGAGTTGAGTTTAACTGTAACGAGCAGGCTTCACAGTATGATTTGTATTACATACAATTTAATTATCAATTAGATGCTGGAACTCCTTCAGTTGATGCAATTTGTGTGAGAGACCAAGATGATGATCCAGAAACAGATAGAGGAACTGTAACTCGACCTTCAACACCACCACCAACATTGTAATTTATACTTTTGAAATATTATTTTTCCTTTTTAATCCTTGTTGTTTTATCGTCAATAAGTAATCTTTCAGCTCAAAAGAAAAATTACTTGACGATGATCGGAGATTCTATTTGTGATAAATCTAATAATGTTGTTTTCTGCAAGGCAATAGAGTTTTACAGGAGTCAGCAATACGATTCTTGCTATGCATATAGTAATAGAGCGTTAATGATGACAAATGATAAAGTGGAAAAGGATTTTTTTCACTGTATTCATGGATATAGCGCCTACACCAAAGGATTATATAAAAAAGCGTTACTAAGTTTTAATAGTATTTCTAATTCTGATAATTATGCCCAGATAAAGAATTATTTACTTGGTAACGTTCATCTGAGTTTGAAATCTTATGATAAAGCGGTAAATAATTATAAATTTTGGATTAAGAATAATAAGGATACCAACAATGTTATCAATAAAGCAGTTTTAAGGAATTTAGGTTTATCGTACATACATCTAAGAGATTATGAAACTGCTAGAGATTATTTTGATAAAGAATTATCCTTAATTGATAGTAATGACACCGTTGCTTTAATTGATGCTAAGACATATTTGGCTAATGTTTATTATAATCAATATTTAGATGATGATGCGATTCCATTATTTAAAGAGGTTTATGAACTATCCAAATCATTCGATAATGTTGAGCTAAAACATAATGCATCATTAAATATGGCTGTAGTTGAGCGTAATAGAAAAGACTATCAGCAAAGTGTAGCATATTACAGAGAGCATATAAAATGGAAAGATTCTTTATTTAATAGAGATAAGATTTGGGAGCTTACTGAAAAGGATAAACAATTTGCAGTAGCTCAGAAAGAAAGTGAAATAGCAATTCAAAATGAGAAATTAAAAACTCAGAAAGTAGTACAAAAAGCTTTGATTTTTGGTGCTTCTGGATTATTAATATTTCTTGTTTTCTTAGGTTTTTTCTATAAAAAACTACAAAAGAAAAATTCTTTAATAACCCAGCAGAAAGAGGATTTGGCCATCGCGAATAAAACAAAGAACTATTTATTCTCAGTTGTGTCTCATGATTTGCGTTCTCCAATGAACACTATAAAACATCAACACTTACAACTTAAAAAACATATTGAGAGTAATAATATTGAAGGAATTAGAGAAGCAAATAATTCGGCAATAACAGTTACAGAAAGTACTAGTCATTTGCTAAATAATGTTCTTCACTGGTCGTTGGAACAAAACAATCAGATGGTTTTTGAACAGAAAGAATATCCTTTCAAACCTATTATTGAACATGTTTTATATGATTATGAGAATTTAATAGAAGCTAATGATGTTGAAATTTCGACTAATTTCATTAAAAACTCATTGATAAAAGCAGATAGAGAATCCTTAAAA
Organism: Tenacibaculum sp. MEBiC06402; assembly: GCF_049239625.1. NCBI lineage: Bacteria > Pseudomonadati > Bacteroidota > Flavobacteriia > Flavobacteriales > Flavobacteriaceae > Tenacibaculum > Tenacibaculum sp. MEBiC06402. Next base: position 29,146 of record NZ_JBMKKT010000094.1, on the reverse strand, counting down.
ATTGTTTTAAGAAATTTATTAGATAATGCTGTTAAATATATGAATGGAAAAGGAAAGCTTCAGATTGAAATGGGAGTAGATTCTCAGGATTATGCATACGTTTCAATTCAAGATACAGGAATTGGAATATCAAAGGAGAAGTTAGAAAGAATCAATAGCTTAAAGGATGTTAGTATTGATAAGATTAACCGTTCTGAGGGTGTTGGTTTAGGTTTAATTTTATGCCAAACTTTGGTAAAAAAGAATCAAGGTATTTTATCTTTTGATAGTGAAGAAGGGAAAGGAACTAAGGTTACAATACAATTACCAAGAAGCGAAGCTTAGGGCTAATTACTTTTTTATATATTTACTGTATCAAACCAAATTTACATGAAGAACCTCCGATTACTGTTATTAGAAGATTTAGATGAAGAAGCCAAGGAAATCGTATCATTTTTAGAAGAAAATGAATATGAGGTAATTAGAGTAAAAAATATTGAAGAGGCGGAAAAAGAAATAAAGAATCGTTTTTTTGATTTGGTGATTCTCGATATCATGATAGATGGTAAACCAGAAGGAATTACGTTTGCTCAACGAATCAACAAAGAAGGAATAGATGTACCATTTCTCTTTTTAACAAGTATGCAAAGCCGAGATATTTTTGATGAGGCTAAGCTTACAAATCCACTAGTTTATTTACTGAAGCCATTTAATAAGTTAGAACTATTATATACGCTAGAATTGGCTATTGAATCATGCTATGATCAAAGCAATAGTATTAGTTTTGATGATGAAAATGCCGTTTTAAGCCCTAAATTTTTGTTCATAAAGCATAAGCGTAGTGTTGTTAAAGTTGATGTTGATGCAATTGATTATGTAGATGTAAAAGAGAAATATTGTAATTTAAAATGTGGAGAAAGTAGATACTTGGTAAAACTTTCTTTAGTGAAGTTAAAGGAGATGTTGAACAACGATAACTTCAGGCAAGTACATAGGAATTATCTAGTGAACATGAAGAGTATTAAGGAAATTTACCTTGAGGATAACTTGATAATTTTAAATAATCTAGAACAAATTCCGTTTAGTGAGCGTTACAAAAATGCTTTCGTAAGAGATAACACAATTTTTAGATAAAAATTTAAGGTAGTTATCACTTCATGAAAAGCTCAAACTACCTTAAGTCACTATAATCCCCTAAATGACTTTCTTATTGTTCTGATTTTACAGGAACATTTTCAATGTTTTGGTTTCCAAAAGAGAAACCTCCTGTTCCGTTCCATGCATTGTTTATATCCATGTGTGCATTGAATTTTTGTAGGTAACTTCCAATCGCTGGTGGCGGAACAGAAACTACATACTCACCACTCAAGCTTACAATTTTAGTAACTTCTCCATATCCAGTTGCTCTAACATTTCCAGTAACTCTTACTTCAATAGGAGCTCTATCAATAGCTTGGTTAATTTCTACCATTCCTGATACTGTTCCAGAAGCTGCATTTACAACTAATGAGAAATGTGCAATTGGAGCTCCAGGCATCCCCACATTACCAATAGTTCCTTTTACTAAATAGGCTGAGTCGATTAATGATTTTGGTTCTTTTAAAGTAGACATAATAGTTTGGTTTTAAGAGTTGTTTTTATTATTGTTTGTTGTATACATTCTCAAAGATATTTTATCAAATAGGTGTTTTTAATATTTATTCCTTAAACGTGTAAATATTGACCATAAGCGTTTTATCAATATTATGCTTGGCTTAACATAAACATAAACTTAGAATTCCAATAAAATCAGTATATTTGCATGCAATTAATTAGAAACCTTATATTGATTGCAACATGAATGCTCACTCATCTAAATTTGTAGGAGAAGGATTAACTTACGATGACGTTCTATTAGTCCCAGCTTATTCAGAAGTACTTCCTAGAGAAGTAAATATTCAAACAAAGTTTACAAGAAATATCACCATTAATGTACCAATAGTATCTGCCGCTATGGATACGGTTACAGAAAGTGCGATGGCTATTGCTATTGCCCGTGAAGGTGGTATTGGTGTTTTGCATAAGAACATGACTATCGAACAGCAAGCTCAAGAAGTAAGAAAGGTAAAAAGAGCGGAAAGCGGTATGATTATAGATCCTATTACTTTACCATTAGATGCTGTTGTATTGGATGCTAAAAAAGCCATGAGAGAGCACAAAATTGGTGGGATTCCTGTAGTAGATGAAGAAAAGAAATTAGTTGGTATTGTTACAAATCGTGATTTACGCTTTGAAAAAGAAAATGACCGTGCGATAACAGAAGTAATGACCTCTGAAAACTTAATTACTGTTGCAGAAGGAACTTCTTTACAACAAGCGGAAATTATTCTACAAAGTAATAAGATTGAGAAATTACCAGTTGTTAACGAGCAATATAAATTAGTAGGTTTAATTACATTTAGAGATATTACAAAAACAACTCAAAAACCAATTGCCAACAAAGATAGTTTAGGTCGATTAAGAGTTGCTGCTGCATTGGGAGTTACTTATGATGCTGTTGATAGAGCGGAAGCCTTAGTAAAAGCAGGAGTAGATGCCGTAATTATCGATACTGCGCATGGACACACTAAAGGTGTTGTAACTGTATTAAAAAGTGTAAAAGAAAGGTTTCCAAATCTAGAAGTTGTAGTAGGAAATATTGCTACACCTGAAGCTGCCAAGTACTTAGTGGAAGCAGGTGCAGATGCAGTAAAAGTAGGTATTGGTCCAGGTTCTATTTGTACTACGCGAGTGGTTGCCGGTGTTGGTTTTCCTCAATTTTCTGCCGTTATTGAGGTAGCTGCTGCAATTAAAGGTACTGGTGTTCCAGTTATTGCAGATGGTGGAATTCGATATACAGGTGATATACCTAAAGCGATTGCCGCCGGAGCGGATTGTGTAATGCTTGGTTCGTTATTAGCAGGGACAAAAGAGAGTCCAGGTGAGACAATAATCTACGAGGGCAGAAAGTTTAAATCTTATAGAGGAATGGGGTCTGTTGAAGCTATGAAACAAGGTTCTAAAGATCGTTATTTCCAAGATGTTGAAGACGACATTAAAAAATTAGTCCCAGAAGGAATTGTTGGTCGTGTTCCATATAAAGGAGAATTATATGAAAGCATTCATCAATTTGTTGGTGGATTGAGAGCTGGAATGGGATATTGTGGAGCGAAGGATATCGACACGTTAAAGGAAACCGGTAAGTTTGTAAGAATTACAGCGAGTGGTATTAATGAAAGTCACCCTCATGATGTGGCTATTACTAAAGAAGCGCCAAACTATAGTAGAAGATAAATAAGTTTCATAAATGTATTGAAACATATATTTAAAAAGAATCAAAAGAAAATGACCTTTTGATTCTTTTTATTTTTTGAGGTTTTGTAAAACTATTATTTTATCTCCTTATTAGTTCACTTAGTATGAAAGAAACCCCTCTATTTCTTAGAACTAAAGTTTGTTAAAAGATTGTTAATATCCTATTAGATAATTCTTTGATAATTAGAAAAAAAGTCGTTTTTTTGCCGCGAAAATAATTGACTATTGAAACTTAGAAATCTACTATTAACATTATTTCTAGTTCCCCACCTTACATTTAGTCAAAATCTAGAAAAGATTGGAAAAGCTCCTCTCTTTAGATTGACTGGTGGTATTGGTGTGAATTCAGTTTATTTTAACGGAAATTCGAATAGGGAACCTTTTACATATTTCTTATCAGGAAATGTAAACCTGAATATTAGTGATATCTATAATATTCCATTTTCGTTTTCGTATTCCAATAGTAAATTTCAATCAAATACTCCTTTTACATTCAATAGATTAAGTATGCACCCAAGTTATAAATGGGTAACTGCTCATATAGGTGATGTAAACGTAAGTTTTTCGCCATATACATTGAACGGACATCAATTCACTGGTTTAGGTTTAGATTTAACTCCAAAAGACAAGATTAAGGTTAGCTTAATGTACGGACGTCTGCTAAAGGCTAGAGAGTTCGATGCAGAAAATATAAGTAGTGCTGCAAGTTATCGAAGAATGGGATATGGATTTAAAACTTCATATCAATTAGATAAAATAAGATTAGGAGCCATATTTTTTAGGGCGTCGGATGATGTAGCATCTTTAAAAAATCCAATTCCTACGGAAAATGAAGTGTTACCTAAAGACAACACTGTGATAAGTTTTGATGTCGATGCAACGTTATGGGAGAAACTGAAATTTCGAGGAGAAATAGCTTTATCCGCTCTTACGGAAGACTTAAGAGTTAACGGAACTAGTGATCATTTTGGAGCATTTTTAGTTTCAGATAATCCAACTACTCAGTATTATAAAGCATTTAATGTTAATGTTGACTATCAAGTATCAACAGGTTCGATTGGTTTAGGCTACGAAAGAATTGATCCTAATTATAGAACTTTAGGAGGATATTTTTTTAATAATGATTTGGAGAATATCACAGTTAATGCAACACAACGTATTTTCAAGGACAAAGTAACAGTAAGCTTTAATGCAGGTTTGCAAAATGACGATTTAGATAATACCAAAGCAACTCAATTAAGTAGGTTGGTAATGGCTCTAAATATTGCGTATAACGCTAATGATAAAATTAGTATTAATGGAGGGTATTCTAGTTTTCAATCATTTACAAATATTAAAAATCAATTCGATTTTATAAATGGAGTATCTCAAATAGAAGAACAATTAGATCAGGATAATTTTGCTCAAATTTCGCAGAATGCCAATGTAAACTTAAATTACAAGCTAAAAGAATCTGAGTATAACAATCAAAACTTAAATGTTAGCTTTTCTTTTCAAGATGCAGAAAATAGGATAGGAGAAGAACAAAGAAGTGAAGATAGTTCTGTTTTCTACAATGCTAATTCAGTTTATACAATCAATTATCCACAAGCTGATTTTGGAATTTCAGGAGCTTTAAATACAAGCTTTAGTACACTTGGGATTGAGAAAAATGTAATACTCGGGCCAACAGTTTCGGCAACAAAAGGGTTTTTAGAAAAGAAACTGAAAGTTAATGGCTCGTTTGGTTATAATAAGAGTATAACCAATGGTATTAGTCAAGGTGATGTAACTAATGTAAGAATTGGTAGTAGATATGTATATCAAAAAAAGCACAACTTTAGTTTAAATGCTTTGCTACAATTAAGGAATACAACTACAGTTAATAATAGCAGTTTTACATTAACCTTTGGCTACAATTATAGTTTCGGACTCTTTAATTCTAAGGATATTAAATTTAGGAAAAGAGCAAAACTAAAAAAACAGCGGGAAGAGAATAAAAAATTAGTTGAGAAAAAGGTAGAAAAACCAAGACCTGCAATAAAATTTGTTTACAAAGATTCATTATACACTGGAAGTATTTATGAAGTAGATAATAAAATTAAGACCTTAATAAAATCAGATCTTTTTAATCATTTACCCAAGGCTGTTCTTTATGAATTACAGAAAGAGAGAATAGAAATTGCCTCAGAGAGAAAAAATAGAGTTTACAAAGTGAAGGCTATTGAACTTCTTAAAAAAGTTTATGAATCTAACGAAGCTAAAACGCAATATAATAAGTTGTTGTTTGAAAGTATGAATACTTTGTTGGAAGATGTAAATAGAATTGACTTTTCGGTAGAGAAAGCATTTATAAAGAATCGAAAAGAAATTATAAAAAGTCCTCTTTGGAATCTACCTGAAGAGCAAAATAAAGATTTTTCTAAAGAAACTAGAGTACGATATAGAAGAAAATTGAACGTTTATAAGAAGAGTCTTAAAAAGTTATTAGTTCACCGTTGGGTGCTAGAAGAACTAGAAAAATATAATAAAATCGATGCTGTTAATAAAGGTTCTGACTTGCTAAGGGAGTTTGAAAATTCACTTGGATTTGAAGCGTATAAAATGCTAAAAATGAAAGAGAAGAATCAAAAAATAAAATTATATTTGCAGCATTCAATCATCAAATTTTTAACAAATAAATCAGAAAACTATATTGATGAAAATCAATATGAATTAAGGTATATCAACCAAGATTAAATTATAATTGCCCTAAAACTATGAAAAGAAAAGTCCTCCTTTCCCTTTTTTCATTTGTATTGTCTTTAAATGTATTTGCTCAGCAATTTCCTGTCAATATAATACCAAGGGTCAAAGCACCTGCTCCGGTTAATTTCTATAATTATGCCGATGATACTGCTTTAGATGGTCCTATTACAGTACAAATATTCTTAAATGATTTAACGGTTTCAAGTAGACAAATTCGTTTAAAAACATATTTTGAAGGAGGTAATATTAGCTTTACGAGTAAGGATTTTGTTATTGGAGCTCAGGACTTATTTATAGAGGGAGGGATCCCGTTAACATTAACTAATACTGAATTAGCTCCATATTATAGGTTTGAAAATATCCAAGGAATAGGACAGACCGTTTATGCACAGTCAATTCCAGAAGGAACCTATAATTTTTGCTTTGAGGTTTATGACTATTTATCGGGAGCTAAACTATCAGATAAAAAATGTGCAACGGTTTTCATCTTTAAAAATGAGCCTCCAATTTTAAATTTACCTTTTAATGGTAAAAATATTGAGCCAAGTGATTTTGAAAACATAGTATTTCAATGGACACCAAGACACATAAATGTTAGTAATGTTGAATATGATTTTAGTATTGTAGAAATTTGGGATATAAATGTTGATCCACAAACCGCTTTTTTATCACAAGCACCAATTTATGAGGAAACGGTAAGAACAACAAGCTTATTTTATGGTCCTGATAAACCATTATTATTGGCTGGCAGAAAATATGCTTGGCGTGTTAGAGCAAGAGCCTTACAAGGTTTAGAGGAAATAGGTTTGTTTAAAAATGAGGGTTACAGTGAAATATTTTGGTTTTCAAGGACTGCTCCTTGTCAAATTCCTGATGGTGTATCAGCTGAGCCAAAAGGAACTTCTAAAATCAACGTTTTTTGGGATCAAGATCCTACATTACATTCAGAGTATATCATAGCATACCGTGAAGCTAATAACCCAGATGCAAATTGGTTTACGAAAAAAACCAATAGTGCTTGGGCTACTATTTGGGATTTAAAAGCTGGAACGACCTATGAGTATAAAGTAAAAGGAAAATGTCAATATCAATATAGTGAGTATTCAGAACTTCAATATGTAACTACTGATATTGTTCAAAATGAGGATGCTAATTATAATTGTGGAATTGTACCAGATGAAATAGCCATTGCAAATAGAGAACCGCATCCTGGATTAAGTATTGGAGATCAAATAACAGCTGGAGACTTTAAAATTACTATAACCGATATACAAAGTCAATCAAGTGGAGTTCTTTCAGGAAAAGGATTTGTAGCTATTCCTTATTTAAAGTTTGCTAAGTTCGGAGTAACATTTACAAACATTTTAGTAAATACAGATGCTCAATTAGCTGAAGGAGAAATTGTAACATTATATGATCCTGAATTTGGAGAAGGAGCATCTATGACTGTTGATGTAAATATCAACATTTCAGAAGGTATAGGAGGAGATCCAGGAGATTTGGAAGAAACTGTTGAAGTTGGTTTTGAAGTAGCAACTGTTGTGATTGATGCAAATGGAGCAATCGTTGTAACTGGAACTAATGGAGAAACGGCTACAATTCCTGGCGATGGAGATGTTAATATTGTGAGTACTAACGGCGATATCTGGGCAGTTGGTGATGATGGAACAATTACAAAACAAGAAGGAGCAGCTGGTGGTGCAGTGTCTAGTGCAACAACAAATGGTCTAGATTCTAATGGTAATGTTATGTCTATAACTGCTAAAGGAATTAAAATAGAATTTCAACCTTCTGGTTTTTATCACTTTGATGAGTTACCGGAAAATACTTCAGCTACTTTTGAGAAAGAATATAAAATTCTTGATACTGAATCTGGAAAATATAGAGTTCCATATAAAGCAATTTCTGATAATGAAGGAGAAGATTTTATAAATGCTAAAGTTACGATTACAGATACTTCAATAAGTAAAGATAGTATTGTATTCAAAACAAAAGATGGAGCTAAAGTTCCAGTTGAATGGAGTGGTGATATTGCAAAATTACAATTGAAACGCAAATTCGATTATGCAGACGAAGAAATCTTTGCAGTAGTTAAGTCTAAAGATAACGGTAAATACGACATTGCAGGAAGTGTTATAACTGCGCATTTGGCTTCAGAACAATTAGAACCAATTAATGTAACATTAGTTCCTGTAGGTATTGATAAAGTTTCAGATGAAGTTAAAAACGGTGTAAAAGAAATTTATGCTAAAGCTGGTGTACGTTTAAATATACAAGATGTAAAATCAATATCTCCTGAAGAAATTTATGGTTGGGATAAAGATGGAGATAATAGATTAAGTGTAGGTGACAGTAATTTACTTTCACATTATACAGATGAAGAAGCAGCGTTTAATAGTTACATAAAACAACAAAGCTATTACAATAATAAAACTTACTATGTTTTTGTAACAAATGTACCTGTAACAAAAACTGAAGTTGAAGGTTTTATGCCGTTAAAGAGGCAGTTTGGTTATGTGTTTACTGCTAATGCTAATACAGCTACCAAGAAAATCCGTACAATGGCGCATGAATTAGGTCATGGTATTTTTGGCTTAAAGCACACTTGGGATGAATACCAATTCCCACAAGGTGCAACAGATCATTTAATGGATTATGGAAATGGAACAACTCTGAATCACTTAGATTGGAAGAAAATCCACGCACCTGGTATTCAAATATACTGGTTCCAAGGAGATGAGGATGGGGAATTTGCAGGAAATTATGCAATAGCTCCTAATTTTAAATTTGTTTTCATTAATGACTCTAAGACATTACATACAACTGGAACTAATTACACAGTTACAGGTACGTTACCAGGATTTAAAATCCTTGATGATAACAATAATTTAAAGAAATCTTTTTCTTGGGATTATGCTAAAGAACAGTATGTAAATGATAGAGACTCAACAGATATATATCCTATTTCTGAATTTAGAACTGTTTTACCTTCTAAAACTGGAGTTAATTTATTCTATAATTTAGAAAAAAACTGTGGTTTAAAGTCATACATTAATTTATCTTATGATGAAATATCTGGTCATCAAGAAAATATCACTCAAGGACCTGATCCTGAGAAATATTTATTAAATCTTATTTCTGAATATACTTCTACAAGATCTAAAGGGATTCCTTGTTCTGGATCAAATTCAAATAACGGTTGGAGAGAAATTCCTATTGATTGTTCATCTGCTGATATTTCTTTACTAACAGCTGCAGATGTAGATAAGATTGAAGGTTTAGTAAACGAATCAGATAGCAGTAAAATTGTTGAAGCAATAAACGAGATTAATTATAAGTGTGTTTTTGAAAACGTTGAAAATAGTATCCTTATTGATCTAATTATCAAGTTGGGTTCGGATAGTGTAATTCTGAATAGTAAAGAAAAAGCAATTTTACGATTATTAAAATTTGTAAAGAGAGAAAGAGTAAATGATTTATTTGTAAAACTTAAAGAAACTGGAGTATATGAAAATATGATTAACAGTTTCCATGGTGAATTATTACTTTTCATTGGAGATGATAACAAGACTTCTATGTACCAAGTATTTGCTCATCATTTTAGTCAGCTAACCAAAGATGAAGATAAATGGTATTTAATCAACACGTTGATAAAAGAGAAATATAACTTCACAGGTGAAGATTATTTTAATGATTACGTACTTAGTTTATTGTTATCTACCAATGAATACGCAAGTAAAAAAGACCAATTAACACAAGTATCAAGTTTATTTACAGAAATGTTAATAATGGACTGTAAAAATCTTGAAGATTACAAAGTTGTTCTTGATATTGCATTTACAAGGCATAATAATAAGCAAGCTTTTTATGGTTTTACGCAAACCAAAAGTATTGTGAATAAATATCCAGGCTGTGAAGACGTTTCTACCATGTCTTGGGTTAAACCTAAAGAATTTGAGCTTAGATGTCATTCTTCTGTATTTCTCGTTAAGCTTTTGCAAAGTGCTTTTGATGGTCAGTCTGATCAAGAAAAGGAAGTTAAAATGTTAGTTGATGAATATGCATGGGCTAAATATATTTACGAAGAAAATGATGCAATGCTTAGTCTTCATACTTCAAATATATCAGAGTATTTAGAAGTTTTTAAAAGAGAGCTTAATAATTATATAGAAAATCAAGAGGAATACAATTCTAATTTCTGGGAAAGTACTACTATAGATTGTGAAAATGTAGCAAAGGTATTTAATCAAGTAAGATTAAATGAAAATGATGAAACCCTTAAAAAATTAGATAAGAGTACGAGGGTTTCTTTATTGAATTTATACTTTGAAAGTTGCGGATATGATTATACTCAACAACATTATGAGTACGAAGATTCAGAAAAATTAATTCTAACACTTTTAACAAGTTTTGATGATAATGACAAAACAGTTCTAGAAGTTCTAGAAAACATAGGAATCAAAAATGTTTACGAGAAACTTAAGAGTAAAGAAAAATTTGAAACCTTAGCAAAAGTTTTAGTTTGGATGGGTGGTCAGATTCAAAATTCTGGTCATTTTGAAGCACTAACTCCAAGTGAAATTTTAAATTCTGATAATGAAATAAAAGATTATTCGAATCTTTTAGGTTTAGAATCTAATATGTTTCAATTTGATAACTTTAGTGTAGATGAAATAACAAGTGACGGAAGATTCCATATTAATAATAAATACTATAACTATAATAAAATGGTTGTAGTGTATGCTGCTGATGATTTTGAATTTTTAGGTCAAAAATTTAAAAAAGGAGATGTATTAACAATGCCTTTGATTCAGGCTTTTGCAATGCATAGGAGTAACCGTAATATTGTTGGAGAAAAAATTGCTTGGACAGCTGTTGATGTAGTTTTACTAGCTGTTGGTTATGGAGAAATAAAGATATTATTTACTGCTGGGAACTATTTAAGAAAAGCGTTTATTGTTGGTGATTTAGTTGGAGCATCGGCTGGTATTTTAGCAAACGTTGTTAATGAAAGTGCATTAAGTCAAGAAGCAAGATTTAATTTACAAATGTTAGCAATTTTAGCTTCTTTACCACAAGTAGCAACTTCTATTGGTAAAATTGATAATATAGTTTCGATGATTGATGATGAGATTAATGCGCTTAGCAATGTTAACCATAAGCAAGGTCTAGAAACTTACTTTGAAAGTGTTAAATCTAGACTGCCAATAAAAACTGACTTATCAGGTTTCTTGAATGTTCTGAAAGAGAAAAATATAATTGATTCATATAATGGATTGAGCAATAACTTAAAACAATTATTCCAGAAAGACTTTTTAAATGCTACAGATGAAATACTTGATACATTAAAAAACTCTGATGTATTTAATTATTGGAAGCAATATAGAATTGATAATCCAAATGCTATTATTTGTAACTAAAAAATATTATGAAAAGATTTACTAGTATTCTTATCACCTTATTATTTCCCCTGTTATTACAAGGGCAGTGTTGGTTTAAACAAAGCATGACTGACATAGATGATGTTAATTTATCATCTGATATTAGATCTGCAATTAAAAGTAGAAGTTATGAAAATGCATATCGTTTTTTACATGATAATGCTTTTAACTCTAGAACAGATGTAGGTTTATTAAAAAAGCTTACAGAAACTTATGATGATGTTTTAATTAATTTAAAATATGTAAATCAAGAGTTTTTAGATGCTAATAAAGTTCATTTAGATTTAGGAGGCCATAATAGATATCCAGAAGCAGTTAAAATTATAACTTCAGATGTTGATTATGCAGGGAAGCCTATAGAAAATCTATTAGATGGAAGGATCCAAGATTTTACTCCTAAGTTTAAAGAAGCATCGGTAGATAGAATTACTATTGAAAGCGCACCTTATTCCGATGATATATTATCTGAAGTTAAAAGAATTACTAAAGATGGAGGTAGTATTGAGCTTGAGCATCCAGTAGGTACAATTGCCGATTATAATGTTATAGCAGATAAAGTTGGTGGTTCTGTAACTAACTCTGAAAACCTTGTTAAAGACGGTTTAGAATATACTAGAGTAAAGATTACTAGAGGTGCTGTAGGAAGTTTAGATGATCTTTTTAAAGATTATCCTGAATTACTTAACGTTTTAAATAATAACTCAAGCTTTAAAAACAGTTTTTTATCAGATTTTGTTTCATCAACACCAGAAACAATCAAATTAATTGGTGAAAAGCCTGAGTTATTTGATGCTTGGTTAATAACTAACAAAGCTGGTCTTGAGCAATCAATTAGATCTAATGTTAATGATTTAGAAAAAATTCTTGGATATAAGAAATCTAGTGGAAGATCATCTGATAATATTATCCAAGAAATAGAAAGTTCAGCTATTTTATCAAAAGGATCTACGCGTAGTTGGATTGATATTGTTCCTAATGGAGGAGGAACTAGTATTGGGAAGATAGGAGATTATGTTGTTCATAATGATGTAGAAGTGTTTTATAGAGGTATTTCAGCTCATGATTATAAATATTTATTGGATAATGGAAAATTAAGATTTACATCAGAAACATTTACATCTCCTACATTAGAATATATAGAGGCTATTGGTTATGGAGGTGATGGACATGTCATAAAGTTTTATTTGGATAGAGGAACTTTAAAAGAATTAGAAAAAATTGGTGTTAGGAATGATGGAAAAGATAAGTTAATGAGTTTTTATCCAGATATGCCTCCTGTAACAACCGTTACTAAATGGACTGAAAAGCATGCAATGTTTAAAACAGAAGGAACTAGATTAGGTTTAGAGCAAATAAATATAGGTTTAGGTAAAGGGCCTGCTATAGATATTTTTAATGCTAATATCAAAGCATTTGAAGTAGTTAAATAGTATAGAAGAATGAATAGTAAAGATTTAAATTTAGTAGATCAATTAGCACAAGGAATTATTGGTAAAAATGAATTTACTAGTAAGACTAGTTTTGTTGCAAACTATAATGAGTTTAAAAAGATTCTTTTTTCTGAAAGTTTGAATGTAGATAAGGAAAATAATAACTCAAGATTTAGAAACTTGTTTTATAGTTTACCAAACTCGATGTCAAAAGAAGAAGAGTTTACTATAAATTCAGAATTATTATTTGAACCATGGCATAATGAGCACGAAGAACTAATTTCTGGTTTTCAAATCTTATTTAAAGATAATGATGAGAGTGTTAAAGTGTTAAAAAGAGCTTTTTTAAATATTCCTTCTTACATAAATAATATAGATGAATCTAAAGTTTCCTACAAGAGAAAAATAATTTATGCACTATTTAATCAGGAAACTTTACTAAAAATAGATGTTTTAAAAGAGCTTTTAAACGAAGCAAAAGAAGATGAAATAAAAGAGTTAATTCAAAGGAAGTTAAATACTTTCAGTGATAAGAACAAAGAAAAAAAAGATAAGCCAGAAATTAAATTGACCAATAATAGTCAAGTAGTAAATCAATTTACTTTGGAAATAGTTAATTCTTTAACTAATACTCATTCAATTGATACTATAGACAGTATTCATCATTCCTTTTTTTCTAAAGGAAAATGGTTAATAGTTTTATTTGCTGGTTATTCAGGCCCAGATTTAAAATATGTAAAAGAAGTTCTAAACATAGCCAGTGATTTTCCTGAAGTAGGTTTTGCTTTTAAACCTTTTATGGATGATTTAAAAATGAAAGAGTTTAGTTTAAAAATAGAAGAAGTTAGAACAACTCCAATAGTGCTATTTAAAAATGATTTGGAGATTAAAAATATAAAAATTAAGCCTCAAGAAATTGTTGAGAGCTTAAAATCGTTATTGAATAATGAATTATTGTAAACAGAGAAAGAAAAACAAAAATCAACTAACAAGAATATGAAATTAAAATTACCCCTGAGTCTATTACTGATTTTTTGTATTAGCGTTTCTGTATTTGGATTAACCAAAAATCCTAAAGATAGTTTATCAGCAGAGTCGGTATTAAAGCACACTAGAATTACCACTAGTAAAACCTTACGTAAATTTTCTTCTTTAGATAAATTTGAAAGTTTAGAAAATACCTTAGTATCAAATGCTAAGGCTCAATATAGTTTTACAGATCAAGGTTTTAAATTTAATACTGCAGATTCAATCATAAACAAAAAATGGTTGGATATGGCAGAGAACACTTTCAAAACCATTGAAGAAACAGGTAATTTTATCGATGTTTTAACAAAGGATGGATTAAGTGAACTACCTGTTGCTATTAAACCAGAAAGTATTAGTAATGTTAAATACACTGTAGGTATAGCCAAAGCTGTTTTTAAACCAGCATTTACTGAGTTAACTGTTTTTCTTAAAGTTGAATTACCAAGTACAAATGAACAAAGAGGTGAGCAAGTTTTAATTCTTGGAGCTTCTAATGTGAAATTATCTCATGAAGGAGGTATAATAGGGGATGCCAAACTTCAATTAATTTCTCAATTTACAGTCAATTTTAATAGTGGTACGGTTTTATTAACTCTTAAAGGAAGTTTTGAAGAACCAGGAACATATGCAATTATCGATTGTTCTGGTTTTAAAGAAATGGGTTTAGATGCCAATTTAAAGTTTGCAAATGGTTTATTATATCCTGTAGATAAAAATGGGAAAAAGAAAATTGGTTATGTTGAAGCAGATTTTAAAACATCCATTTCTGATTGGAATGATTTAGTGGTAAATATTTCATTACCAGAATTTGGTGTGAAAGGTTTAGAAGGAACAACTTTCAAATTAAACACCGCTGTTTTTGATTTTAGTGATTTACGAAACGATCCAGCGACTCCTAGTAGTTACCTAAGTAAGTATTACAGTGAAGCTCCTAATTTATGGAGAGGTGTTTATGTAAAATCGCTAAAAGTAATTTTACCTCCCGAATTCAAAATAAAAGGAAAATCTGATGAAAGAGTAGCTTTTGGAGCAACAGATTTAATAATTGATGGACAAGGAGTTACTGGTAAATTTATAGGAGAAAATGTAATAGGCTTAAAGGAAGGTGATGCCTCAGGTTGGGATTTTTCTCTAGATTATTTCTTATTAGATGTTGAAACTAATAATTTAAGAGCTGGAGAATTTAAAGGAAAACTAGTTTTACCTGTTTCTCAATTAGATAGTTTAAAATATAATGCAGTTTTTCAACCAGGAGAATATAAGTTAAGAGTTGAAACTGAAAAAGATATTCAATTCAATGTTTGGAAAGCAGATGTTCTACTAACAAAGGATTCGTATGTAGAAATGAAAGTTACTGATGGAAATTTTAGACCCAAGGCAAGTCTAAATGGATCCATGAGTATTGCTTCAAGTCTTAATAAAGATGATAAACCTGCAGATCCTTCTAAAAGTGTAGTTAATTTTAAAGGAATTAAGTTCCAAAAATTGGTACTCCAAACTGAATCTCCCAAATTTTCTGTAGAATACTTCGGTATAGAAGGTCAATTACAACTGGCCAATTTCCCTGTCTCCATCAACGAAATAGGTTTAAAAACACCTACTGGTAATAAGGCTGAATTAGTCATAGATTTAGCTGTAAATCTAATGTCTGAAGGTGATGGAGGTAACGGAGGTTCTTCTAAATTAGCTATTAAAGGAAAATTAGATGAAGCGGGTAACAAATGGAAGTTTGATGGTATAGATCTTGAAAAACTATTCATCAAAATGGAAGTTGCAGGAACCGAGTTAAAAGGTTCGATTTTTATATTTGATGAAGATCCAAAATACGGAACTGGATTTGCAGGTGCAGTAGGAGCCAAATTTTCTAAAGGTTTAAAATTGGAAGTAGAGGCAAAAGCTTTATTTGGTAGAACAGATACTTTTAGATATTGGTTTGCAGATGCGAAAGTTACCATTCCAAATGGAATTCCTGTATTTACCGGGTTTGCATTAAATGCATTTGGAGGAGGAGTGTATAACCGAATGAAAATGGCGGGTAATACAAATGTTCAGGATGCTGCGTTTAATGAAATTGGAGCTTCTACTTCAGGAGTAATTTATGAACCATATGAAGACAATGCTTTTGGTATGAAAGCATCTGTTGGTATTATTACTCAGAACTCTGAAGATTTATTCCACGCAACTGTTGAGTTTGGTATGGCATTTAAGAAGAGTGGAGGACTACAAGAAATTTATTTTAAAGGTTTCGGAGAGTTAATAGCTCCTTTACCTCCAGAATTTCAAGATGTTGTTGATAGTAATTTAACTGCAATAGCTGATCCTGGTGGAAAAGGTATTCCAGCTCAGAAGCCAACTGGAGCAATTTCTGCTAATGTATTTATAGGTTTTGATTTTGTTAATGATATATTCCATTCTACTTCAGAAATTTATATCAATTTTGGAATTTTAAAAGGAGTTGGAGAAAACGGTAGAGCTGGTTGGTTAGATTTCTACGTTTCTCCGGATGAATGGCATTTAATGATTGGTACTCCTGAAGATAGGGTAGGAATCAAAATTGATTTAGGAATTCTGAAAATTAAAATGGATAGTTACTTCATGGTTGGAGATGATCTACCAGGAAGTCCACCACCTCCAGCAATAGTTGCTGATATTTTAGGTGTAGATGTATCCAAATTAGATTACATGAGAGACCTTAACATGCTTGAATCTGGAAAAGGGTTGGCCTTTGGTGCTAGTTTAAGTGTTTCTACAGGTGATTTAACTTTCCTTATTTTCTACGCTCGTTTCGATGCAGGTGTTGGATTTGATATCATGTTAAAAGATTATGGTGATGCGCACTGTAAAGGATCATCTGAACCAATTGGAATGAATGGTTGGTACGCAAACGGACAGGCGTATGCCTACTTGCATGGAGAATTAGGTTTAACATTTAGACTATTCGGATCTAAAAGAAAAATACCAATTATAAGTGGTGGTGGAGCAGTATTACTTCAAGCTCGACTACCTAACCCAGCTTGGTTTAGAGGATACTTAGGAGGAAGATTTAACTTACTTGGTGGACTGATCAAAGGAAGGTTTAGATTTAAAGTTGAACTAGGAGAGAAGTGTGAAATTATTGGAGGAAGTCCTTTAGATGGAATTGTAGTAATTGGAGATATGACTCCTAAAGACGGAAGTGCAGATGTAGATGTTTTTGCAGCACCTCAGGTATCTTTTAATATGCAAATCAATAAAATTTTCGAATTACCTGATGAAACTGGTGATAGAAAATATAAAATATTATTAGATGAATTTTCTGTTACGAATAACGGAGAGAAAATAGTAGGAGAAGTTAGATGGAGTAACAATAATGATGTTGCAGCATTCTATTCTCATGAAATTTTACCACCTCATTCGAAACTAAAGGCTTATGTACAATTACACTTCGAAGAGTTTAAAAATGGAGCTTGGGAAGTAATTAAATCAGACGGGAAGCCTTCATTAGAAACGAAAGAGGTCAATTTTACTAGTGGCGATGCTCCTAAAACCATTCCATTAACGAATATAGAATTTATGTATCCGGTATTGGGGCAACAAAATTTCTTTATTGATGAGTACGATAAAGGATACATCAATTTAAAAAGAGGTCAATCTTATTTATTTGATGCAGTACCTGATTGGGACAAAGAAATGCTTATGACTGAAAGCTCAGGAATGAAAATGAAACAAGCTTTCACCTACAACGCGGCGAATAAACAAATTGTTTTTGATATTCCAGAATCAATTAAATCTGATAGTAATTACAATATCAATATTCAGTTAGTTTCTGAAGCAACTGATATAGGAAATAATGTTTCAGCAAACTACAAGTCGAGAGATTTAGGAGATGATGATAATACAGCTGAAATAAAGTCAACAGAATTAGATGGAACTGCAACCAAAGACGGACAAAGAGATCTGTTAACATACGACTTTAAAACGAGCACCTATAGTACATTCAGAGAAAAAATGAATGATATGAGTGTGAATAAGGAGTTATATGATCACGTTCAAGAACCTTATGGTTTAACCTTAATAAACGGTATTGAACAACAAGAAGCATTTGATTTGGTTGAACTTGTAGGTAACGAATATTCTGGTAATAAACCATTAGTTCTGGTTAGAGCAACGATGGAAGATAGATATTATAGAAATGATATTTATCCATTACTATATAACAACTATCCTTTTAAATTCGGTGACGAGCAGATTGAAGTTCAAAGAGAAACCGATAAAGTAGGAGTTCCTCCACTAGAAGGAGTGGAACCAATGACTTGGTACTTAACGTATTTAGAAAATGGAGATTCTGGTGAAATCAATGTTCGTAATCCATATAGATATAACTTAACTCATTATTACTTGCAGGATTTTGAAGATTTAAGTTACCAATTAGTAACATCAGATTACCCATGGGAAACGAATCCACAGTACAGTAAAATAGTTACTGAAGTTTTCCCTTACATGAGGAAAGATAATTATAAGACAACCTATAAATATATTTTACCAGGTCAAGTGAAGATCGGTAGAGAAAATATTGTAAAATATACAAATCCTTTAGATGAAGAATAGAAGTTATAATACTATTGTTGTTTTAATCCTTTTCTTTTGTTTAACTAATTTGTCAAAGGTACAAGCACAAAAAGAGATAGGAAATTTACCTCCTGAAGTGAAGGCTATGGCTACGGTAACAAAGGATAAGATTTTAATCCGTTGGGGTGTAACTACACCAACAGCATGGAAATATTCTAATAAATACGGTTACACCATTGAAAGAAGAACTGTTGTTAAAGACGGTATAATTCTTAAACAACCTACAACTAAATTGTTAACAACTACTCCATTAAAACCTAAACCAATGATGGAGTGGAAAGAGTTTACCGAAAAGAACATGAATGCAGCCATTGCAGCGCAGGCGTTATATGGCGATCAATTCGATGTTACCATGAATGAAGGTGGTAATGGAGTATTGAGTGTTATAAACCAAGCTCAAGTGTACGAGCAACGTTTTACATTTGCCTATTATGCTGCTGATCAGGATTTTGAAGTTGCAAAATTCTCAGGTTTAGCTTTTGTAGATGATACGATAGTTGAAGGAGAAAAGTATTTGTATACAATTAAAGTAGCATTGCCAGAAACGGTAAACTACAAGATTAAGAAAGGTGGTGTTTTTCTTGGAACTATGAATTATAGGCCTCTTCCTAAACCGCAAGAATTTGTAGGAGTTTTTAAAGATAAGACGGCCATTTTAAGTTGGAATTTTCAAATATTGAAAAGAACCTATACCAATTACATAATTCAAAAGTCTGAAGACGATGGTAAAACATTTAATAATTTAGGAAACACTCCGATTACAACTCTTGGAGAAAAAGAATCGAAGCCTTCAAATAGAATGATGTATGTTGATAGTCTATTTTCAAATAACAAATCCTACCAATATAGAATAAAAGGAATTTCACCATTTGGAATTGAAGGACCTTTTTCTAACATTGTTTCTGGTAAAGGAATTGATCCGTTAGTTTATAATCCATTTCTTACAGATTTAGTTTTTAATGATAATGGAAGCGCAACTTTAAATTGGGAGTTTCCTTCGCAAGGAGTAAACACGTTAAAGAAGTTTGAATTGTACCGATCAGACACACCAAAAGGTAATTATTTATTGGTAAATCCTTCAATTGCTAAAAACTTAAGAAGTATAAATATTTCAAACCTACAAGCCATTAATTACTATAAAATCGTTGCAATCGGCTATGATGGAAGTAAAAGAGAATCTTTTCCTAAAATGGTTCAACCAGATGATAATACGCCTCCAGCAATTCCCGCAGCGTTATCTGGAACAATTGATTCTACCGGTGTTGTTAGAATTAATTGGAAAATGAATACAGAAATTGATTTTTTGGGATATAGAGTTTTTAGAGCGAACTTAGAAAATGATGAATTCACTCAGATTACTTTTAAACCGATTCCAAATAGTTCAATTGTCGATACGATTAATATTAAAACTTTGAATAAAAAGGTGTATTACAAAGTTCAAGCTTTCGATAAGCGTTATAATCCATCAAAATTTTCGCAAGTTTTAGAATTGAAAAGACCAGATATTGTGCCTCCAACATCTCCTGTTTTTACCTCTTTTGAGTCTAATAGTAAGAACGTGAAATTAAACTGGATTTGTAGTACAAGTGATGATGCCAGGGCTACATTGTTATATAGAAAAGAGCAAGGAACTCAATCTGATTGGATGTTAATTAGCGAGTTGCCGCTACCGATAAATAAATATGAAGATGTTTCAGTTCAAGTAGGTAAAACCTATTTATATACTGTTATAACAGTTGATGATTCTGGTTTAGAATCTGAACCAATTAGACCTTTGAAAATTTCGATATCCGATAATGAAGCTAAAGAACCTATCAAAAGATTCAACGGAATTGTTAATAGAGAATCAAAATATATTCGTTTAAACTGGAGCTACAATGCAAAGGGTATTAGAGAATATGTGTTGTATAAATCGGATGCTGAGAATAGACCAACACTATACAAAATTTTCAATGCTGAAACCAAAAATTATACTGATAGAGAATTATTAATTAATACGAAATATACGTATTTGCTACAAGCCGTTTTTAATTCTGGATCAAAGTCTCCCTTAAAAAAAATCACCGTCAATTACTAAGTTATGAAAAGAAAAATACTATTTATTTTAGGAATACTATTTTTTAGTTTTAACACTGTTCAATCTCAGAACTACAAAATAAATATCACAGGATATATTTCTCAAGGTCATTCGTCTTGTGGTACTATCAATGGTTTAAGAGAGGTTATTTTAATTTATAGAAATGGAACTACCAAGAAGATTCATGATATAGATTATTATATCAATAAGTCCTATAATTTAACAGATACTTTTACTCATGATAACCCAGTAGTTCAAGTAGAGTATTTAACTCGTGCTAGACATAAGACTTGGATTGGTGATTGTCGTTCCGGAAATGAAGCTAGAAAAAGAGTAAGTGTTACACTTCCATGTCAAGAGCAACGATTTGAAAAGGATCAAATATATGTTGGAAATATTCGTCAAGGTTGGTCAAGAATAACAGTTTACCCTTTACCTTCCTTAAAATATCCTGATAATTATAATATTGGTTTAACTAGAACAGTTTGTCAAAATGGTTCGGTTAAAATTGCAGCTACGTTTAAAACTTATCCATCACCTTCAACGGTTTATAAATGGGAGTTTTATGACCCTGTAAATACAGTAACAACGACTACCTCTCAATATCAAACTTTATTAAACACAAGAGATAATGCTTACAGAGATTGGCAGGATTGTGAAAACTTTAATGGAGGAGGCGGTGACCCTATTTTTAGAGCTGCTAATACTAAAACTGATAAAAAGAAAAATGTTCAATCGGATAAAGTTGTAACAAAAGATAAAAATACCAACAGCAAAAACTTAATTCCATTACCAGGACCAATTGGAGATCCATCTCCAGGTTGTAGAATGTGGTATGATAGATATGTGGATGCTTGGAATGCCGTTCAAAATTTTACAGGTGAAAAGTATTATCAGAGAAAATTATGGCGACCTATACCTAGTAAAGATGGTCAACCTGAAATAGATTTAAAATTAAGTGATTTATATTCAAGTACTGAAGATCAATTTAAGGCGCTTAATAAATTAAAGATAAATATTAGATTAAATCCTGGTTGTAATGGTACAGGTGATATCTCTGATAATATTGCAGTGCTTCAGTTTTCTCCAGAACCACCACCAATTGCGAAAAAACCAACGTTCGATTCTCCAACATGTTCATATGATCCAATTGATAATTTTGTCATCTATTTTACCAGACAATTATTATCAACTGAAAAACTAAACATTAATTTAAAAAAGAAATTAACAAGTCCTCCTTATACTTACGAAACCATAGGAAATAATATTAATATATCTTCCTTAGTCCAAGTTTCTGCAAACGAATATAAGTATACTTGGAATCCAAGTAACGGAAATGAACTTCCTGAAGCAGGTGATTATAGAATTGTTCTTTCAGGAGCAAGTGGTAACCCATATTGTAATAATGGAACTTTACAATATGATTTTACCATTACAATTCCACCGAAAGTTAACTTCTTAACCGCAACAAAGGAGCAAGACGTAACCTGTTTTAATGGTAGTGATGGTAAGATTAAAATTACCGCTTCTGGAGGTTCAAATAGTTTTCAATATAGTATTGATAATAGAGCGACTTGGAGTTCAGCATTTAGTAGTTCAACAATAATTACTGGTTTATCAGCGGGAACAACCAAAGTTTGGCTTAGAGATACTAATAGTTGTATAGATCAGAGTAATCAAAGCAGAGATGTTTATTTAGCTCCAAAAACAAAAATCACTCACGTAGTTTCTTCTAATACAAATGACATAGTTCATCCTGGGAGTCCTAACGGAACCGATGGTTCAATTAAAATTAATAGTGTTAGTGGAGGAACACCTTCTGGTAATCAATATAATTATGAAGTACTTTTAAATGGAAACAATTCAACAATTCTAACTGGAACAGTTAGTGGAACTATTTCTACAATTATTAGTGGTTTACCTAAAGGGACTCATAAAATTAGATATACCGATAGTAAAGGTTGTACTTCTGACTTGTTTACACTTCCTATATTAAATGATCCTGCTCCTGTTAATTTCACATATAACATTGTTAACGCTACATGTAATGGTAGTAACGGGCAAATAAAAGTTTCTAATATAACTGGTGGTTATGCTAATTATAAAATAAAACTTGAAAAATCAGGAATGATTCCTCAAGAGTTTACCAATGTTGCACCTAATACAGAGAAAGTGTTTTCTGTTGCAGCTGGAACTTATAAAGTAACAGTTACTGATACAAGGTCAGGATCAAAAATAGAATCTAGTATAGAAGTAACAGAACCGGATGAAATTACAGTAACAAATGTAACTGCAACTGCAATTCAATGTAATGGAGGAAAATCAACTGTTACAGTGAGTATTAATAATCGTACAGGAGTTACTTATGAATATGCCGAATATAAACCTACAGGTATGATTTGGCAGTCTAGTAATGTATTTAGTTTAGATGCTAGTCCTACGATTGGTTATCGTTTTGTGGCTAGAGATAAAAACCAAATATCATGTAAATCGCAACCTTCTTCAGTTATAAGAATTAGTGAACCAAGTGAAATTTCTTTAGGAACACCAACAATTAAACACAACACTGTTTTTAACGGTAATATTGGTGAAATACAATTACCTATCTCTGGAGGAACATCTGGATACACTGTTACATGGACAAGGAATGGTTCAAGTATAGGAAATACTGGAGCTACTATTACTGGTTTATTAGCAGGAACATATATTGCAACGGTAAAAGATGCTAATGATTGTGTTTCTACTTCTGGAAATATTATAGTAAATCAACCAGATAAATTAGAAGTTAATGTAACAATTGATCAGGCTCTTAATTGTAATGGTGCAAGCGGAACCGTTAGAGCCAATGCAACGGGAGGTTCAGAAAGTTATACTTATAAATGGTATCGAAATAATACATTGATTTCAGGTGCTTCTTCAGTTACATTTACTGGAATCACTGGTGATTATAAAGTAGAAGTTAGCGATGGCTTCACTTCAGCTACAAGTGCAATTAAAAATTTACCTGAACCAACGTTAGTTCAGTTAAGTTTAACTAAAGAAGATATTACATGTAATGCTCTTGACAATGGTCAAATTAAGTTGAATGTTTCGGGAGGTACTTCTCCGTATTACTATTCGATTGATGATAAAACAACATACAGTCCAATTTCAAGTTTATCGAATTCTACAATTACAGGTTTAACAGATGGTACATTCAATGTTTGGGTAAAAGATGCAAATAATTGTGAGATAGCTACCGCGGTTAGTGAAACAATTAATAGGCCTTCTCAATTGGAAATTTCAAACTTCACTGTAATCAATAATCAAGTGATTAATGATAGTAGTGGTGAAGTTCAAATTGCAGTTAATGGTGGAACTTCACCTTACACATACGAATGGACGGATAAGTTCGATCCTACTTTTTTAGCAGTAACTCAAAACATAGCAAATTTACCGGCTAGTACATATAACGTAGTTATTAAAGATGCAAATGATTGTGAAATAACTCAAGATTTTGAGGTTAAAGAACCTTTACCACTTTCTGTAACCATAACACAGACTAATGATATTTTATGTTTTGGAGATGAAACTGGAGCACTTTTCGCTCAAGTAACTGGAGGTTACCCTCTTAATTCTACTCCTTCTGATTTTGATTATAAATGGTATAAAGTAGAAGGAACTTCAACGACTTTATTAAATGGTTCTAATTTAAAATTGGATAATATTCAGAGTTTAAAAGCTGGTAATTATCGTGTTGTAGTGAATGATGTTAAAGGTACTTCAACAAGTAAAGATTTTAGTTTAACCGAACCACCTCGCTTGAGTGTTACCATTAGTTCTCAAAATGATGTAAGTTGTTTTGATGGAAATGATGGAGATATAAATATAACTGTTAGTGGAGGAACAGCACCTTACACCTTTGAATGGACAAATGCTCTTAATGTTAGTTTTAGTGCTTCATCAGAAGATGTAGCCGGATTAAAAAAGGGGGATTACAAAGTTGTTGTGAAGGATGATAATGGATGTGAATCAGTAATTTCTGATATAAAAATGGAACAACCTACTGCTCCTTTATCTTTTGTCGATGAAACCATTATTAATTTAACAGGATTCGAAACCAATAACGGAAGTATTTCTGTTACAGTTGACGGAGGAACTCCAAATTATACGTACGAGTGGAGAGTTAAGGGAGAATCAACTGTTATCGGAACTACAAATTTAATCGAAAATAGAGCAGCAGGTATTTATGAGGTTACAATTACTGATAATAACTCTTGTACGTTAATCAAAGAATATACAATTAGCCAACCAGAGTTACTAGTTGTTGGTTCAGTTAATGCTTCAGGAAGTATACTTTGTAATGGAGATGAAACTGTTGATTTGGAAGCAACAGGTGTAGTTGGAGGAGTTTCACCATACACTTATGAATGGGTTGTAAAAGGCTCAACTGATGTTTTAAGTACAACTACAACATTAAATGGAATTGGAGCTGGTGTATATGAGATTAAGGTTCTAGACACAAACGGTAACCAAGCAGTAAAAGAATATACAGTTATCGAGCCTGAGCTTTTAACGATTTCGGATGTTCAATCTCAAAATGTTTCATGTTTTGATGGTAATGATGCTTTTATCGATTTGACTATTTCGGGCGGAGTTGGACCATATACATATAGCTGGAAACACGGAGCAACAACCTCTAGAATTGAAAATTTAATTGCAGGTACTTACGAAGTTACTGTGAGAGATAAAAATTTATGTGAGGTTTCTCAAAGTTTTACAATAACAGAACCTGCAGAAGCATTAAGCATAGTGAATGAGACCGTTGTTAATCTTACTGGTTTCGAAACGGCTAATGGTAGTATTTCTGTCGATGTCAATGGAGGAACTCCAAATTATACTTACGAATGGAGAGTTAAAGGAGAAGCTACAGTTATTGGCAATTCAAATTTAATTAAAGATTTAACGGCTGGTAATTATGAAGTAACAATTACTGATATAAACTCATGTATTTTAGTAGAAGACTACGTCATTACTCAGCCAGATTTATTAGAGGTTGATATTCAAGAAAATACTTCAATTTTATGTAACGGTGATAATGGTACTTTAGTTGCCAATGTTATTGGTGGAGTTGCATCATATAATTATGAATGGTTTGTAAAAGACAGTACAACAGTTTTAGCTTCAACAAGTAACCTAAATAATACATCTGGTAATATTTATGTTGTTAAGGTTATAGATTCAAATGGCAATGAAACTAGCGCGGAGTATACTGTTTTTGAACCTGAAGTTTTAGAAATTTCTAGTGTACAGACTCAAAATGTTTCATGTTTTGATGGAAACGATGGTTTTATTGATCTAACAGTTAGTGGTGGGATTGCTCCATATTCATATAGCTGGAAACATGGAGAAACAACTTCAAGGATTGAAAATTTAAGACAAGGTACTTACGAAGTAACTATTCGTGATAAAAATTTATGTGAGTTTACTCAAAGTTTTACTATTTCTCAACCTTCTTCTAGAATTAGTTTAACCAATATTTCTGTGGTTAATTTAACTGGATTTGAAACTGGTAATGGTAGTATTTCTGTAGATGTCTTAGGAGGTACACCAAACTATTCTTATGAATGGAGAATTAAAGGAGAAACAGCAGTTATTGGAAATTCAAATTTAATTGATAATTTAAGTGCTAACCGTTATGAATTAACTGTTAGCGATGCTAATTCTTGTTCTTTTGTTGAGGAATTTTTAGTAACTCAACCATCTTTGTTAGATGTAGATGTTCAAGAAACGCTAACTATTTTATGTAATGGAGATAATGGTACTTTAAAAGCAAGTGCAACAGGTGGTGTAGGTCCATATACTTATGAGTGGACTTTTAAGAACGATGCTACAGTTTTAAGTACTACTACTATATTAGAGAATACTATTGGTGCTACTTATGTTATAAAGGTTACAGATGCTAATAACAATGAGGCTGTAAAAGAGTATACTGTAGTTGAACCAGAAATATTAGCGATTGCAGATGTTCAATCACAGAATATTTCTTGTTTTGAAGGTAATGATGCCTTTATTGATGTAACAATATCTGGAGGAGTAGAACCATATTCATATAGTTGGAAGCATGGAGCAACAACTTCTAGAATTGAAAATTTAACTGCTGGAAATTACGAAGTAACTATACGAGACAAGAATCTATGTGAGATTTCTCAAAGTTTTACGATAACAGAGCCTGCTGAAGCATTAAAAATAGCGAGCGATACTGTTGTTAATTTAACTGGTTTTGAAACAGATAATGGTAGTGTTTCTGTTAACGTTATTGGAGGAACTCCTAATTATACATATGAATGGAGAATTCAAGGGGAGTCTTCAATTATAGGAAATTCAAATGTAATAGAAAACTTAAGTGCAGGAGTTTATGAACTTACTCTTTCTGATAGTAATTCATGCTCTTTAATAAAAGAGTATACAGTTACTCAACCTGATTTATTAGAAGTTGATGTTCAAGAAACAACATCTATTTTGTGTAATGGAGATAATGGAGAATTAACTGCTAATGTAAGTGGTGGAGTAACTCCTTATACTTATGAATGGACTGTGAAAAATACTACTACAGTATTAAGTTCAACAAACATTTTAGATAATACATCAGGTAATACATATGTTTTAAAAGTATCAGATGCAAATGGTAATGAAACCATAAAAGAATATACTGTAGTTGAACCAGAGGCTTTAATGATTTCAGATGTACAGTCACAGAATGTTTCTTGTTTTGGTGGTAATGATGCATTTATTGATGTAACAATTATTGGAGGAATTCCACCATATTCTTATAGTTGGAATAATGGAGAAACTACCAATAAAATTGAAAATTTAATAGCGGGAACTTATGAGGTTACGATAAGAGATAAGAATTTATGCGAGATTTCTCAAAGTTTTACAATAACAGAGCCTGCAGCAGCCTTAAGTTTAGCAAATGAAACGGTAATTAATTTGACTGGATTTGAAACCAATAATGGTAGTATATCTATTGATGTCGTTGGTGGTACTCCAGATTATACTTATGAGTGGAGAGTGCAGGGAGAATCTTCAATTATCGGAAGTTCAAATGTAATTGAAAACTTAAGTGCGGGAGTTTATGAACTTACACTTTCTGATGGTAATTCATGTTCTCTAACAAAAGAGTATACAATTACTCAACCAGATTTATTAGAAGTTAATGTTCAAGAAACATCATCTATTTTATGTAATGGAAATACAGGTAATTTATTTGCCGATGTAAGTGGTGGAGTTGCTCCTTATACTTTCGAATGGAGAGTTAAAGGAAATTCTCTAATAATAGGTAATAATAATGTTTTAGAGAATATTAATTCTGATGTTTACGAGGTTAGAGTTATTGATGCTAATGGAAATGAAGCGATTGTTGAGTACAATTTAACGCAACCATTAAAATTAGAGATTACGGATGTTCAAACGTCAGATGTTACTTGTTATAACGGAAATAATGGTTTCCTTGAAATAACGGTTAATGGAGGAGTTGCTCCTTACACCTATAGTTGGAACCATACTACTGATAATATAAATAGATTAGAGAATTTAACTTCAGGAAATTATAGTGTTACTATTTCAGATCTGAACGGTTGTGAAATTCAACAAAATGTTGAGATTCAACAACCTGCTAAATATGATATTATTAGTGTAAAATTAGATCGTCCTTCATCAGATATTGTTAACGATGGAGTTATTGAAGTAGAAATAACAGGAGGTGTTGCACCATACAATTATCTATGGACAGATGAAATTGGAACTGTAATCTCTAATCAGACAAGTAGTTTAACTGTAGATAGAATTGAGAATTTAGGAGAAGGAACTTATACCATCGTTGTTACTGATGCTACGAATTGTGTAATTAATGAGACATATAACTTAGCAAATCCTGGAGAGATTTTAGTTTCTATTACACAACTTCAGGAGATTAAATGTTACAATTCTTCCAATGCTATTTTAGATGTCATTACTGTTGGAGGTGTTGGAGGTAATTCTTACCAATGGTTTAATGCCTCGAATGACCAATTAATTGGAACCGAAAAACAGCTCAAGAATATTCCTGCTGGAGAATATTATGTAATTGTGAGCAATGCAGAGGGAATTCAAGAAAAGAGTTCGATTTTCATAGTATCACAACCAGAAGAATTAAAAGTTAATGTTTCAAAGAATGATGTAAGTTGTTTTGGATTTAGTGATGGTAATTTCCAAATTTCAGTTCAAGGAGGAAGCGGAGATTATGAATATAGATATAGAACAACAGCAAGTTATTCAGATTGGAATACTATTTCAGGAAACAATGTCGTTGTTAGTGATTTATTGAGCGGAAATTATACATTCCAAGTAAGAGATGTAAATAATTGTTTGGCATTAGATTCATTATCAAATGATGAATTTAGTGTTACAATAGATCAACCTGCTGTTTTAGAATTATCAAATGAAGAAGTTGTTAACTTAAGTGGCTTTGAATTATCAAATGGTTCTATCAAAGTTGAAGT
>NZ_JBMKKT010000093.1:0-818 GCF_049239625.1 Tenacibaculum sp. MEBiC06402 | reverse complement strand
GAAATTCAATCTTATTAATTATCTTTCCGAAACATAGGAAAACGACTCGCGTCCTTTTCCCGCAAAAAATCATACACAAATACGTTGTAAAACATTTAAAACAAACCAATAATGGGATTAGATTCAGTCGAATTATTGATGTCCGTTGAGGATAAAATCGGAATACGAATTCAGGATTCCGAAGCGGAAAAAATTTATACGGTCGAAGATTTAATTGATATTGTTTTCAGTAGAATTATTATGAATCCGACAGATAAATGTTTAACTCAAATAGTATTTTATAAAATCAGAAAAGCGCTGAGGGATTTGACTTCAAATGAAACGCAAATAAGTCCTGACATGAAAATATCGGAATTATTTTCCATCTCGGAGCTGAAAGAAAAGTGGAGTCAATTAAAAGTGCTTGTTGGACTGGAATTACCTGATTTAGTAGCGCTGGATTTTAATTCAGAACTGGGCTCTCACGTTAAGATTTTCGGAATCAAGACTATCAAAAGGACAACACCTGTTTCTAAAGGCACTTTAAGACAATTGGTTGATTGGACTATATCATTAAATTATAATAGACTAATCGATATAGAAAATATATCCAGTAAATATGAGATTGAGCGGATTATTTGTGCAATTACCGAGGATAGAACCGGTATTCCAATCAGCGAGATTGAATTACATCATTCTTTCACAAATGACCTAGGAATTGACTAAAACATTTTACAACACCGTGTATAATTAATTGCGGCTGTCCCGAAGCTTCGGGACCTCACCAGAAATTCAATCTTATTAATTATCTTTCCGCAACACAGGAAAAGAACTTACGT